>JAGRKY010000657.1 GCA_020442095.1 Bauldia sp. | reverse complement strand
TCCTGATCCTGCCCAACCACATGGCTCATTCGCTGAAGCGTGAGCATGCCCTGGGCGCGGTGCAGCGGGCGGTGAACAAAGGCTTTGACGCGATGCGCGACAGGGTCATCGTGCCGTTTGCGGCGCTCGCGCTGCGATTTCGCTATCTGACCCTCGGGATCGCAGGCTTCCTCGTCCTGTTCTCCCTCGCCCCCTACGCGGGTGGCTTCATCAAGTACCAGAGCTTCCCCAATCTCGAGAGCGACACCGTCGAGGCGCGGCTTCTCCTGGTGCAGGGCTCGCCATTCGAACGCACGCGGCAGCGGGTCGACAAAGTGGTGAAAGCGCTGGAACAGCTGAACGAGGAATGGAGCCCGGAGCAGCCGGACGGGCAATCGCTCGTCCAGGGCTATACGGTCACCTACAGCGCCAATGCCGATACGCCCGAGCTCGGGCCGCATCTCGCCACCGTCAGCGCTCGCCTCCTGCCGGCCGGGGTGCGTGTGACCGAGGTCACCGATATCCTCGATCGCTGGAAGAAGCTTACGGGTCCGATGCCCGACATGGCTGCCCTTCGCTTCACCGACAAGGAGCGCGGCGCCGGCGGCAAGCCGATCGACATTCTGGTTCAGGGCGATGATCTTGCCGTTCTTCAGGCCACGGCGAAGGAGATGCGCGGCTTTTTCCGCGGATTCGAAGGTGTCCGCGACGTCACCTTCGATCTCCAGCCCGGCAAGACCGAATTCATCGTCATCACAAGAAGTGCGGCAGCCACTGCGCTGGGCGTGACGCCGCAGACGATCGCAGCCGAACTGCGCGCCGCGTTTCGCGGCGACACGTCCCTCGCCTTTGAGGACCGACTCGGACAGGTCGATGTCGTCGCCCGGCTCGACGCCGCCGACAGGCGCACGATCGAAGACGTCCTGGACCTCAACATCCCCGGGACCGACGGTGCGCTCATCCCGCTTTCGGCCGTGGCGGACGTGAAGGAGGCTCGCGGCTTCGCGACGATCAACCGGGTCAATGGCAAGCGCGCGGTACGCGTGCAGGGCTCGATCGACCCGGCTGTCGCCAATTCCCGCGAGCTGATGACGGCATTCAAGACCGATTTCCTGCCGGGCCTTGCCGAGGCGCATCCTGACGTTTCGGTGAGCATCCTCGGGGAGGCGGAGGATACGTCTACCACCGGCGCTTCGCTGGTGCGGAACATCATCATTGGCGTGATCGGCGTTTACCTGATCCTCGCCTTCCAGTTCGGCAGCTTTCTGTTGCCGGTGGTGGTGCTGGCGGCAATCCCGCTCAGCGTCATCGGCGTTGTCTGGGGGCACATGGCGCTCGGCCTGCAGATTTCCCTGCCGAGCCTGGCGGGCCTCGCAACGCTCGCCGGGGTGGTCGTGAACGACTCGATCCTGCTGGTGAACTTCATAAGGGAGCGCTTCGGCCAGGGGATCGACATTGTCGAGGCCGCCCGCGAGGGGATCCGGGACCGGTTCCGCGCGATCTTTCTCACGTCGCTGACGACCGTGGTCGGCCTCGCCCCGCTGCTGTTCGAGCAGAGCACCCAGGCGCAGTTCCTACGCCCGATCGTCGCCAGCCTCGCCTTCGGTCTTGCGACCGCCACGCTGCTCGCGCTCTTCGTGACGCCGGCCATGCTCGTCATCCTCAACGACATCGGGCTCCTGCGCCGCGAAACGGCGGAGGAGCCTTCCTGACAGGATTCGGCCCGATTCCAGCCGTCCGTAAGGCTCTCGACCGGGCCGGATGGGCCGTCGGCGATATCGAGCGGATCGAGATCAACGAGGCTGCGGCGGTCAGGCGATCACCCCGCTTCTGGAGAGGACCTGACGGCCGTCAGATGGATCGCAAGCCCGGATTCCCGGTCGCGTCCAGCTCTTCGATACGGTCGAGCAGCGGGCCGAGATTATCCATCCCGCGCTGCCTCCGCCCTTGTTCAATGTCGTGGGCGAATTCGATGAGCGCCCGATTGACCGGCGCGCTTAGCCCGTGCCGCGCGAGACCCTCGACGACCGAGCCGTTGATCTCGTCCACCTCGCACCGCCGGCCCTTGATCCAGTCCTGGAGGAAGGTCGAACGGGAATGCGGCTTGACGTAGTGCGCGACCAGCTCATCGAGAATGGTCTCCATGAACGTGTCCGGGTTCGCGGCGGCGGCGCCCTCCATGCCGAAGATGGGCCGGATCTCCAGGCCCTCCTCCCTGGCGAAGCGTATGGCTTCGTTGCCGGCGCGGATCATGATCGGCCGCATCGTGTTGATGCGGGCGCAGTCGGCGATCGACAGGTCGAGGATTGCCGAGGGCACGAGCTCGCCCGCGTTTAGGACAAGCTTCATCCACTTGGCCGAGCGGATGTCGTCGACCTCCTCGACGGTGCCGGCGTGACGAAGGAGCGCCGCCGCGGCGGGCACATGTCTCCGGCCGGCCGGTCGCGGCGCGCCGACCGCGAACCATGAGCGCTCGAACGTGGAGTGTCGCTCGACGAGGCCCGGCTCATACATGGCGGAGGTGATTTCAATCACGGCATCTACGGCGCGATCCTCACCCATGACGTCCGCCACCGTCTCGCCGGACATGCCGTTCTGTACGCTGGCGACGAAGCCGGTCGGAGCGACATGCGGCTTGATCAGCTCGCAGGCCCAGCGGGTGTCATAGGCCTTGACCAGGACGAGAACCGCATCGAACGGCTCGACCAGGGTCGCGACATCGCAGATATGAAGCGCCCGCACCGGCGTGACCTGTAATTCGCCGCCCACCTCGACGCGAATCCCGTGCTCTCGGATTGCCTCGACATTGGCGGGCCACTGATCGATGAAGGTGACGTCGAGCCCGGCTCGCGCGATATCGGCCCCGATACCAGCGCCGTTGGCGCCTGTGCCGAGGACGGCAATCTTCATGTGCTTGAGGTCGGTCGGCGCACTCATATCGTCTTCAGTTCCGGATTTTGGCCGCTTCGGCCGGGTGGAGGTCAAATGGGACCACCGCCCTATAGACTGCTTCGATCGACAAGACGACAGCCAATGGAGCAGGGTCCACGGGGACGACTCGCGAGCGCCGGCACTCTGTGAAACGTCGATCGCTCAAAGACGGTAGATGCGCCGGGCGTTCTCCGCGAACATCGCGTGCTGTTCGGCCTCGCTGAAGCCGGCGACGATGGTCTCGAACGCGGCATAGGTTTCGTCGAAGGAGCCGAAGAGCCGGTCGACGGGGAAGTTCGAAGCGAACATGCACCGCTCAGGCCCGAAGATGTCGATCGTCTCCAGGACCAGCGGCCGGATCGAGTCGACGCTCCACTGCCAGTCAACCATGCCGAGGCCCGAAATCTTGACGGACGTGTTCGGCACCGCGGCGAACTTGCGCATCCCGTTCTTCCAGGTCTCAAGCCCCATGTTGTGCTGGTGGAGCGGCATGCCGGTGTGATTGAGGATCATCGGGATGGCGGGGAATTTTGCCGCGACCTCGGCGGCGCCCGGGAGCTGCCAGGGATAGACCTGGAGATCGAAGCTCATGTCGTGCCGGGCAAGCGCGGCATAGCCCTTCAGCCAGGCCGGATCGGTCATCAGGTCGGGCCGGTTGATGAAGGTGACCGACGGATCGGGGTCCCAGTTGAGGATGTGGCGGACGCCGCGCACCGCCGGAAACGAGGCCTGCTCTTCAAGGAATGCCTCGATGTCGGGCTGGTGCAGCTGGGCGCCCGCGACGATCGCGCTCGGCAGGCCTTCGCGATCGGCGATCGGCTGCAGCCAGGCGGTTTCCCCGATCCTTTCCGGTGTGCCGCCGTCGATATGGACGGAACCGGTCAGACGGTAATTGGCGGTGTCGGCCCGGAAATCATCGACCAGATAGTTGCCGGCGATCGCGGTGACATCACCGACCACCATGGTCGGGAAGGGCGGTCCCTGCAGCCACGGATAGGGCAGGGCCGCCTTGTCCCACAGGTGATGGTGGGCATCCACGATCTCGCGCATTGTCTCGGTCCCCTCCCCGGTTGCTTCCCGCCCGAAAGGTCATCAGGCGGCGGGAATCGCAACGCCTGTTGGAGCCAGTTTGGCACCAATGGAGACGATCTTCACGGTCAAAACCGGGGACTGCCGGAATGCACGATGGGGTTCCTAAGGGACGATCACTTCGACTCCCGCCCGGCCAAGGGCGCCGTCGAGGGCCGGGTCGGGCCTGGCGTCGCAGACCAGCGCCTGGACCTCGGCCGGTTCCGCCACCCGCACCATGGCCTTCCGGTTGAACTTCGCCGAGTCGCACAGCGCGACGACGCGAGTGGCACGGGCCATGAAGGCGCGTTTCACCTCCGCATCTTCCGGCGAGTAATCGTAAAGGCCGTCTGCGGTGATCCCGGAAATGCCGAGAAAGAAGATGTCGAAGCTGTAGTCGCGGAGGGAGTCGACGGCCCGCTGGCCGTAGATAGAGAGCTCGCGGCCGCGCACCCGCCCGGCAACCACGTAGACGGGACTGGGGGAGTTGGCGAGAACCGAGGCGACGCGCGTGCTGTTGCTGACGATCTGCAGCTCCGCGATGCCTCCGACCAGTCGCGCGAGTTCGAAGGTTGTCGTTCCGGTGTCGATGGCAATCGACATGCCTGGCTCGATCAGACGCTCGGCGGTGCGGGCGATGCGGATCTTGGCCGCGCCATTCCGCCGACGCCGCGCTTCGAAGCTCGGCTCCTCCGCATCAAAGGCGCTCGCATCACCCCGCCGCAGACCGAGTGCGCCGCCATGGGTGCGGCGGACGGCGCCGGTGCGTTCCAGCAGCGCCAGATCGCGGCGAACCGTGATCTCCGAAACGCCGGTCGCCACGGCGAGATCGCCGACACTCATGAAGCCGGCCTGGTTGAGCCGGGCAACAAGATCAGCCTGCCGTGACGCCGTCCGGTTACGACTGGGTGCCATGATCTATGTGATCGTTTTCATTCAATCCGATTTTTGCAGTCCGCTATCCGCACATATCATATCTGCGCTTGATTGAGCCAGTATCCTCCCTCATAGTGATCGATAATGATCACAAGCGGTCGGGGGCGATGCTAGTCAGCCTATCTAGGAAACGAGCAGTGGTAACCGGTGCGGCAAGGGGCATCGGGCAAGCCATCTGCCAGGCTCTGGCCGCCGAGGGCGTCCGCGTGGCGGCGGCGGACCTTGACGAGGCCGCTGCCAAGGAACTGGCCGCCCGGCTCGGCAACGGGGCCGAGGGCTTCGGCATCGACGTAAGCGACCGGGCGAGTGTCGAGGCCTGCTTTGCCGCGATCGAAACGACCTTCGGTGGCTATGACATCCTCTGTGCCAATGCCGGCGTTTCCAGCATGCGGCTGGTCGTCGAGCTCACCGACAAGGACTGGGACTTCAATTTCGACGTCAACGCCCGCGGCGTCTTCCTGACCAACCAATGCGCGGTCAGGCACTTCCTGGCGACCGGCAACAAGGGGGTGATCGTCAATACGGCATCGCTCGCCGCCAAGGTCGGGGCGCCGTGGCTTGCCCATTATTCGGCGAGCAAGTTCGCGGTCCTCGGTTTCACCCAGGCCCTGGCGCGCGAAGTGGCGAGCGACGGCATCCGGGTCAACTGCGTCTGCCCCGGTTTCGTTCGCACCTCGATGCAGGAGCGCGAGGTGACCTGGGAGGCGGATCTCCGCGGCATGAGCGAGGCGGAGGTCATCGCCGACTATGTCGGCCAGACGCCGATGGGCCGCCTCGAGGAACCGGAGGATGTGGCGAAGACGGTCCTCTTCCTTGCCAGCGACCTGTCGGGCTTCATCACCGGGGAAGCGATCAACGTCACCGGCGGCGTGAGGATGGACTGACCGGGCAATGAATCGGATCGCGAAGAAGTTCGTTCCTCATGTGATCCTGACGGTCTTCTCGCTCGTCATCCTGATGCCACTGATCTGGATCGTCCGGGTCAGCCTTACCGACAAGCTCACCGCCTACAAGATTCCCCCCGAGATCGGCACGCTCGGGCTGATGAACTACATCGACATCTTCCAGCGCTATCCCTTCGTCTCCTGGTTCGCCAACAGCTTCATCGTCGCGACCGCCTCGACGCTGATCGCCCTGCCGCTCGCCACCGCGATGGCCTACAGCTTCGCCCGGCTCAACACCGGTGGCGCGTTCCTCAGGCTCGGGGTCCTCGCGAGCCAGATGCTGCCGCCGATCATTCTGGTGCTACCGCTCTTCGGCGTGTTCCTGCTGGTCGGACTGACGCAGAGCCGGTTAGCGCTGATCGTTGCCCATCTGACGATCTCGCTGCCCTTCCTTTCCTGGATGCTGGTTTCGTTCTTCGAAGGCGACATGGCCCGGCTCGAAGAGGCGGCGCGGGTGGATGGCGCCTCGCGCTGGCAGGCCTTCCTCTTCGTTGCCGTTCCGGTTGCCGCGCCGGGCATCCTCGCCGCCGGCCTGCTCGGCTTCATCCTGAGCTGGAACGAATTCCTGTTCGTGCTGGTGCTGTCCGGTCCCGATACGCAGACGCTGCCGGTCGGCCTCGCCAGCCTAGAGACGCATGCCGGCGTGGAGATCGCGCCGCTTGCCGCTGCGACCGTCGTGTCGCTCCTGCCGGTTTTTGCGCTGCTGCCGTTCTTGCGCAAACACCTCATCCAGGGCCTCTCGCTCGGGGCCC
>JAGRKY010000656.1 GCA_020442095.1 Bauldia sp. | reverse complement strand
GGCTTCATCCGCGCCCAGACCATCGCCTATGATGACTTCATCCAGCTCGGCGGCGAACAGGCGGCCAAGGAGGCCGGCAAGGCGCGCGACGAGGGCAAGGAGTATGTCGTCGCGGACGGCGACGTGATGCTGTTCAAGTTCAACGTCTAGGCGGAAAGGCGCATGGCAGGCAGGACGATCCGCCGGGTGGTCACCGGGACGACTGCCGAAGGCAGGACGGCTTTCGTTAGCGACACGGTGCTCGAAACCGACACGATCGCGATGATGCCCGACGCCGGCTTCACCGGCATCTGGGGCGCCGACACCCCGCCTACCCTTCCCACCGACGGCACGAAACCCGACTACGGCACATGGTTCCCGCCGGCGGCAGGCTACCGCGTCGAGATGATCACCATCCCGCCTGCCTCGACCCCGGCACCGGCCGACCTCGACACGGCGGCCGCCGCGGCCGAGATGGAGAAGAAGCTGCCCGGGCTGCTCGGCCACATGGACCCGCACCATCCCGGCATGCACCAGACCGATACCATCGACTTCGTCTATGTGACCTCGGGACGATGCGTCGTGGAACTCGACAGCGGCGACAGGACCGAGCTCGGCCCGGGCGATATCCTGATCCAGAACGGCACCCGCCACGCCTGGCGCGTTCCCTTCGAAGAGCCCTGCACTGTGCTTTCGATCAGCGTCGGGGCGACGCGACGGGGGTAGGCACGTCGGCGGCCGACGGAACGACCATCACCGCGCCACCGGTCTCCCCCGCCTGCGGCAGCATCCAGTTCAGGACCCGCCGCCAGTCGGTCAGCCTCAGCGGCGTGCCGTGTGCCCCGTCGACGAAGAGATCGAAGCGGATCGGATAGGATGGCATGCCCTTCTTCACCTGCTCGAAGAAGAGCTGCGGCGTCATCCAGGGGATGAGGGAATCGCTGCCGCCATGCCCGATGAAGATCGGGATGTGGCGTGCGGGGTCCGTATAGACGGGCAAGGTGAAGAAGCTCTCCTCGTTGCCCGCGCCGAGCAGGATCATCCCGTCGACGAGGGCAGCGCCTTGCGGGTCTTCCAGCACCCGGAAGCAGACCTCGCCGCCGCGCGAGGTGCAGGCGAGGATGATCGGAGCTCCGGGGGAGGTCTCGGCGACGGCCCGCATGAGGGCCACGACATCGTCGGCGCCCCGCCTCCCGAAATTGGCGAAATCGGTCGACAGATAGGCGCCGCTATTGCGGACGGCGAGGTTCTTCAGGCGGTTGAAATTGCCGCCGAAGGACCAGTCGTCCATTGCCTGGTGGCGGCTGCCTCGATCCCCGTGGATGAAGATGACGACGAAACGCGCGCCGCCCGAAACCTTGCCGACGCCGACATAGCGGACGGTCCGTCCGCCTGCCTCCAGGACGAGGTCGGCCTGGGTCTTCGACGGCTCGAGCGAGACGTATTTCGCCTTCGCCTTCTTCTCGACGATCTCGTCGCGCCCGTAGAGATCGCGCTCCCTGTCGTATTGGATGAAACGGTAGTCGCCGCCATGGTCGGTGCGGATGACCTGGTTGCGGAAGAGATCGTCCTTGTAGGGAGCAACCGGCGCGCCGGCAGCAACGCCGCTTCCCGCGGCGATTGCCAGGAACGGTACGAGGACACCCTTCAAGGCGCTTCCGGCAACTCCGGATGGCATGGCGATGACCCGCATCCGAGGACGACACCCGCCATGGTGCACAATTGTTCCCGGGATCGGAAGGGCCAAGTCGGAAGACGTCCGACGCTGACGCATTACCGAAAGGCGTAGCGTTCCGCGAAGAGCGGCGGCGTGATGCAGAGGAAGCCGACCACGGCGAACCACATCATCACCGTGCCGATGCTCCATCCGGCGGCAAGCGCCGCGCCGAGGACGAAGGGCGCAAGCGCCGACATCAGGACCATGAACATCGCGACGGCGCTGCGGATGGTGCCGAGCGTCTCGGTGCCGAACACCTCGGCCCATACAGCGGTCAGGGTGGTCTTGGAGAGGCCGCCGCTGAAGCCGATCATCGCCATGGTCAGCGGCAGCGCCCAGGGCGCCGTGATGCTGCCGAGAACGACGATGCCGCAGAGGAGCGGCAGCATCTGGAACAGGAACAGCTTGCGGGCCGAGATGCGGTCGATGATCTGGCCGGAAAGGATCAGGCCGCAGACATTGGCGATGGCGAGCGCCGGAAAGCTCGCAGCGACCAGGCCGACCGGCCAGCCGCGGATGCCGGCGATCGTTGTGATGTGGAACATGATCGCGGTGGCATAGAAGGGGAAGACTGCCATCGCCGGCAGCGCCGCCCAGACGTAGCGCGAGCCGAGCATCACCCGCAGTCCGTTCAGAAGGCTCCGGAAGGCGCCGCCGCCCCCGCCTTCCTGCCTTGGCGAGCGCGAAATGCCGTAGAGCAGCCACTGGGTCAGCGGCAGCAGGACGAGCAGGGCCACCGCGCCGATAAGCGCATAGGTCGGCCGCCAGCCGATCGCCGCGATCCCCGCAACGACCAGCGGCGGGAAGGTGATCTCGGAAGCGGGAATGCCGAGTGCCGTGATGCCGAGCGCCCGCCCCCGCTCGCGGTCGAAGGCACGTGCGGTCGCGGTCGCTTCGACATGCACCATCAGACCCTGCCCCGTCAGTCGCAGCAGGTAGAGCCCGACGAAGAGCATCGCCGGCCCGTTCGCCGAGGCGGTGACGATGCAGGCGATGCCGAGCCCGACGACAACCGCGGCGCTGAAATGGACAAGGCGGATATGATCGATCCAGTGACCGACCAGCAGGAGCGTCGCCGCCGAAGCCAGGGTCGCCCCGAGATAAAGAGCGCCGATCGAGGCCGGATCGAGCCCGAAATCGGCGCTGAAGGACGTCACGAACAGGCCTATGCAGAAGGTCTGGCCGGGCGCGGAATAGAAGGCGTGCAGGGCGCCGAAAACGAGCGGTCGCACGTGTTGACGTGCGAAGGCGAGCATATTCAAAGGGGAACCCGGAATGCGAGAGGATTACGGACCGGCTATACCCCGCTTCGCCCCCCTTGAAAACCCGCGGCGCGCACCCGGCCGCGAAATCGCCCCCCGGCCGGGATTGCGGCGTCAGGTCCGTTGATCGACGGCGGCCGGACGGTTATCGATCGGGTATTGGAGGTAGGTTCCTGCGATGGCAAAGCGATATTTCGAGGATTTCGCGCTGGGCGAGACACTGGCGCTCGCCGAACGTCGGGTCGAACGCGCCGACATCATCGCATTCGCGGCGGAATTCGATCCCCAGCCCTTTCATCTCGACGAGCGGGCGGTATCCGACGATCTGACGAGCGGCCTCTCGGCGTCGGGTTGGCACACCTGCGCCATGTTCATGCGGATGCTCTGCGACGGCTACCTGCTCGAGACGAGCTGCATGGGCTCGCCCGGCATCGAAACGCTCAAGTGGCGCCGGCCGGTTCGGCCCGGCGACCTCTTGAGCGGGACGTCGACCGTTCTCGAGCTCCGCGAGTCGAAGTCCCGGCCGATGATCGGGATCATCCGCTTCCGCCATGAAGTGACCAATCAGGCGGGCGAGGTCGTCATGTGGATGGAGAACCCGGTGATGTTCGAGCGGCGACCGGCAGCATGATCTACGAGGATATTGTCGTCGGCAGCGCCCACGACTTCGGGGCGCACACCTTCACCAAGGACGAGATCAAGCGGTTCGCGACGCTATACGATCCGCAATATTTCCACACCGACGAGGAAGCCGCGGCAGCGAGCATGCTCGGCGGCCTGTGCGCCAGCGGCTGGCATACCGGCTCGGTGATGATCAGTCTGCTGTCGCGCTATTTCCACCGGGAAATCGAAAGGGCGAAACGCGAGGGCCGCCCCTCCGCAGCGTTCGGCCCGTCACCCGGCTTCGACGACCTGAAATGGATCCGGCCGGTCTTCCCCGACGACACTATCCGCTTCGCCGGCAAGATCGTCGCCAAGCGCGAGTCGCAGTCGCGTCCGCAATGGGGCCTGGTATCGATCGAGGCTACCGGCACGAACCAGAAGGACGAGCCGGTATTCAGCTTCGTCGGCCACGTCTTCGTGCCGCGTGGTAACCCCGGCTAGGCTTGCGGCCGTCAGTTCGCGCCTTCGGGCCGGCAGGCATCCATGGCGGCGTCCAGCGCATCGTTGGTCAGCGCCGGATTCGCCTTCTGCAGGCACGGCAGCAGCTTCGCCTTGTTCGCGCGCTGCGTCTCTCCATCGGGACGATGATCCGGATCAGGCATCACGGGCAGGAAGCACGTCCGGAATTCCTCGTCGCTGACGCCGATCTGCCGGCTGACGCAGGCAACATCCCGGTTCGGATCATTGTCGGCCGACGCCGCCGCCGTACTGGCAGCAAGCAGCACGGCAGATACAAGGCACGCAATTCCGGTTCGCATCCCGTCTCTCCCCTAGTCGATCAGTGGCTCCTGCGGCGGATCGATCTCCGCCTGCGCCTCCCATGCCCGGAAATCGGCGTCGGCGCACACCGTCTCCATATAAGCCTCGCAGATCGGATCGACGGCGATGCCATAGGTGCGAAAGCGGGTGACGATCGGCGCATACA
>JAGRKY010000655.1 GCA_020442095.1 Bauldia sp. | reverse complement strand
CGGTGTGGCGCCAGTCGCAAGGGGAAGGGCTCGCCGCGGTGAACCCGGACCGGCCCTATACGCGCAGCGAGAAGGTCTTCCTGTTCGGCAAGGACCAGGCGGCGCTCCGCGACCGGTTCAACCGTTGGCTCAAGGCGTGGGGCGGGGGCGAGTAGCAGGCGCTGCGGCGGCTGCCGGGCAGGGTCGGCCCGTGCTAGATTGTTGCCAGAGCGGGACTGTATCGGGGAGGGCCTGATGACATCCGAGGACGAGGTCCGCGCGGCGTCGGATGCGTTCTATAAGGCTTTGAACAGGATGCTCGGCGGCGACGCCAGTTCGCTGAACGACATCTGGGTGCATAGCCCTGAGGCGACGACCATGCATCCGATCGGCGATCGGCAGGTCGGATGGGACCTGATCAGGGCTTCGTTCGAGCGCGTTGCGCGATCGAGCGCCGGCGGCCATGTCGACATCACCGACCAGCTCTTCCGCGTGCATGGCGATACGGCCTACGAGATCGGCGTCGAGCATGCGCAGTTCACCGTGGCCGGCACGCCGCTAACGGTGAACTCCCGCGTCACCAACATCTATTATCGTGAGCCGGGCGGATGGAAGGTCATCCATCACCACGGCGACCGGTCGCCAGGAATCGCCGAGGCTCTCGATCGGGCGAACAAATAGGCGGATCGCGCCGGGCTGTGTTCCGCTACTGATGCTCCTCGACGCTCTCGTCGATCAGGGCGCGGTTATAGGCGCCCAGCGCCCGGACCTGCCGGGCCCAGCCGACCTGGCGCGACCGGTCGTCCGGGGCGGTGACCGGCAGGCGTTCGCGGCCCGTGGCGTCGAAGGCGCGCAGCGCCGCCTCGAGCGTGTCGTCGGACTTCAACGACGCCTCGCGCTCGGCTTCGGCGAGGGCGGGATCGTCCTTCGGGCCGAGCGGCTCCATGAAATCGGCGACGGGGATCGCCTTCATCACCACCCGGTGGGGCCCCTCGTGCAGGGAGAAGCCGCGGGATTCGAGCTGGGCCTGGAAGAAGGAGCGGCCGAGCACCGCGTTGGAGATGCCGTTGCCGATCGACACGGTGAGGAGCAGGGCGAGCGACAGGGCGAAGCCGCCGGTCAGCTCGAAGACCATGACGGTGGTCGAGATCGGCGCGCCGAGGACCGCCGCGGCAACCGCCCCCATGCCGAGGATCGCGTAAAGGCCCTCGCCGGAGCCATAGGCCGGGAAGACACCCGCCGCAATCAGGCCGAAGGCGCCGCCGGTCATCGCGCCGAGATAGAGGGCTGGCGAGAAGACACCGCCGCCGAAGCGCGAGGCGAAGGCGATCGAGGTCGCGGCGGTCTTGGCGAAGATCAACGCGATCATCATGACCACGGATATCTGGCCCTTCAGCGCCGCGTCGGTCGCGTCGTAGCCGACGCCGAGCACCTGCGGAAAAACGATCGCGATCGCGCCGATCATCAGCCCGCCGACCGCCGGTCGTGCGACCAGCGGCATCTCGACATGCCGCGCCAGCCAGTCGGTGGCGATCATCGCCAGCTGGAAGATGATCGCGACGGCCGCGGCGACGACGCCGAGGAGCACGAAGGCCGGCACCTGGAGATAGGAGGAGATCTCGTAGGCCGGCACGATGAAGGCGGCGATGTTGCCGAACCAGGCCTGGGAGACGATCGTCGCGGTGACCGAAGCCAGCACCAGCGGCATGAAGCTGCCGATGGCGAAATGGCCGAGGATCACTTCCTGGGCGAAGAGGACGCCGGCGATCGGTGCGTTGAAGGAGGCGGCGACGGCGCCGGAGACGCCGCAGCCGAGGAGGGTCCGCCGGGCGGCGTCGGAGAGGCGGAGGCGGTTGAAGGCCGCGGCGGCGATCGAGGCGCCGAGATGGACGATCGGCCCCTCGCGGCCGGCGCTGGCGCCGACGCCGAGCGACAGGCTGCTCGCCAGCGCGTTCCACAAGCCCTGACGGACGGTGAGGCCGCGGCCGGCATTGATGCGCGCCTCCATGACGTCGGGCACCGCCGCGGCGCGGCCGTTGGCGAGCAGGTATTTCAGCATCAGCCCGACCAGCAGGCCGCCGGCCGCCGGGGCGAGGAGGATCACCCACCACGGCTGTTCCCGGGCGGCGGCGGTGACGCTTTCGGTCATGGTGCCGAGCCATGGCCACTGGAAGGCGCCGATGGCGAGGCGGAAGAGGATGGAGGCAACGCCGGTAGCGAGCCCGACGAGCGGCGCAAGCAGCCAGACGACAGGGTTCCGCCCCAACTGGAATCGGCGGAAATTGGCTGTGGTCCAGTGTCGCACGGTCTCGCCGACCGTCGGATGCCTTGGCGCCATGCCCCGGTCTAGCCGTCCCTTCGGGCGGGCTCAAGCGCCGTCGCAGCGGTCATTTGCGTCGATTTGCGTCCGGAACGGGCAACAACAAGTGGCGGCAATCCTTGACCCGGCGACGCGAGGGGTGCAGGACAATCCAGCAAATCCCTCCCGGAACTGTCATGACCGATCTGTCCGCATCCGCCCCGGTATCC
The DNA here is from genome assembly GCA_020442095.1 of Bauldia sp. The sequence goes on along the minus strand of JAGRKY010000655.1, from coordinate 1,225 downwards.
GCGCCAGCGGAATCCGAAGGGGAAGACCGTACGCTCTCTTTCCCGGCCCTGGTCGGGTTCGCCTTCGTCATCGGCGTCGTCGCCGCGCTCGGCGCGGTCGTCTTCCGCGCCATGATCTCGGCGGTCCACAACCTGTTCTTCCTGGGGACGTTCAGCTTCAGCTACGACGCCAACTATTTCGACGGGCCGAGCCCGTGGGGACCGGCGATCATCCTCGCGCCGGTGATCGGCGGGCTGATCGTCGTATGGCTGGTGAAGACCTTCGCGCCGGAGGCCAAGGGGCACGGCGTGCCGGAGGTGATGTATGCCGTCTATCACAATAACGGCAACGTCCGCGGCATCGTCGCCATCGTGAAGTCGATCGCCTCGGCGATCTCGATCGGTTCGGGCGCCTCGGTCGGCCGCGAGGGGCCGATCATCCAGATCGGCGCGTCCTTCGGCTCGACCATCGCGCGGATGATGTCGCTGGCACGCTGGCAGAAGATCACGCTGCTTTCGGCCGGCGCCGGCGCCGGCATCGCGGCGACCTTCAACACGCCGCTCGGCGGGGTGATGTTCGCGGTCGAGCTGCTGCTGCCGGAAGTCAGCAACCGCACCTTCCTGCCGGTGGTGGTGGCGACGACGGCGGCGACCTCGATCGGGCGGGTGGTCTTCGGCCTCGATCCGGCCTTCTCGCTTCCCGAAGCGGCGATGCCGGGCGACCGGCCGATCACCTTCCTGCTGCTTGCGGGCTTCGCGCTGCTCGGCACCGGTGCGGGCGTCGCATCCTGGGCGTTCATCCGCTTCCTGGCATTCTGCGAGGACTTCTTCCCCAAGCTGCCGGGCAATGCCTATACGCAGAACATCGTCGGCATGCTGACGATCGGGCTGCTGTTCTACGCCTTCCAGCTGGTCACCGGCGAGCCGCATACCGCCAGCGTCGGCTATGCCACCATCCAGCAGATCCTCAACGGCGGCATCGGCGCCATCGGCCTTCTCGTCGCACTGTTCATCGGCAAGATCTTCGCGACCTCGGTGAGCCTCGGCGCCGGCGCCTCGGGCGGCGTCTTCTCGCCGTCGCTGTTCATCGGCGCGACGCTTGGCGCGTCCTTCGGCGCGATCGGCCTCGCGATCTTCCCGGATGCCGGCTTCTCGGTGATCGAATTCGCGGTGGTCGGCATGGGCGCGGTGGTCGGCGGCGCGACCGGCGCGTCGATGACGGCGATCGTGATGATCTTCGAGATGA
>JAGRKY010000654.1 GCA_020442095.1 Bauldia sp. | reverse complement strand
CTTCGCCTTGCGGCCGGCGAGCGCCGTCATCAGGCCGACCACGGTGGCCGCGCCGCCCATGTCGCCCTTCATGTTCTCCATATTCGCGGCGGGCTTGATCGAGATGCCGCCGGTATCGAAGACGACCCCCTTGCCGATGAAGGTGACCGGCGCTTCCTTCGCCTTGCCGCCGGACCACTCCATGACGACGACCCGCGGCGGCCGCGGCGAGCCCTGCGCCACGCCGAGCAGCGCCGCCATGCCGAGCTTCTTCAGCTCCGGCTCGCCCATTACCTGGACCTTGACGCCGAGCTTCTTCAATTCACTCGCCTTGCGGGCGAATTCGACCGGCCCGAGGACGTTCGCCGGCTCGTTCACCAGATCGCGGGCGAGAACCACGCCATCGCCGATCGCCTCCGCCCCGGCCCAGGCCTTGCGGGCGCCGGCCGGGTCCGCGCAAAGGATCGTGGTCGCGACCTTCGACGCGCTGCCGCCCTTCTTGGCCGTCTTGAACTTGTCGTAGGAATAGGCCCGCATCCGCATGCCAAGGGCAAAGTCGGCGATCCGCGCGGGGGCGAGCTTTCGCCCGTCGGGGCGCTCGAGGAGAATCGTCACCGACTTCGGCCGTCCCAGCGCACCCATGACGGCGCCGCCGAGACGCAGCCAGTCGTATTCGCTGAGGTCGGCCGGATCACCGGTGCCGGCGACGATCAGCCGGTCGAACTCCGTTCCCGCCGGCGCGAGCAGGTCGAGCATCGCCATCGCCTTGCCGCCGAAAGACGCGGTCGCCGCGGCACGGCCGATCAGGTCCGTGACGCCAAGCGACTTTGCCTGCGGGCCGAGAGCGAGATCGGTCCCGGTAAGAACGACGACGGTGCCCGTCGGCTTGCGGCCGGGCTTGGCGAAGGAAAACGTGGTTGGAACGGTCATCGAGGGAATCACCAGCGTTGGCGGACATGCGTCGCGAGGATATAGGTCCGCAGGTTTGCATTTGTGAGGGAGGCACTCTTCCCGAAGCGGGACCATAAACGCAAGGGATTTCGGGGACTTTTGGCATTCCGGCGACATTCCGGGTTTCTTTCGGGCCCGGTTGCTTCGTCCATCATTCGGACCATAATCCCCCGCTACGGGTAGTCAGGAGCCCAACCGGCCGGAACGCATGAAGCTCATTGAGCGCTACATCCTTGGAAAGTTGGTCCGCGCCTTCGTCCTCAGCCTTGTCGCCCTGACCACCACGGTCTGGCTGACGCAAGCGCTCCGGCAGTTCGACCTCGTTTCCGCGATGGGCCAGACGCTGATCACCTTCTTCCAGGTGACGCTGCTGCTGCTCCCGCCGCTCGCCACCGTCGTCGCCCCGGTGGCGATGATGATCGCCGTCATCTACACCTTCAACAGCCTGAATGACGGCTCCGAGCTGGCGGTCATCAATTCCACCGGCACGCGTCAGTGGTCGCTGCTCAAGCCGGTGCTGCTCACCGCCGTCGGCGTGACGCTGTTCATGGCTTCCATGACCCTCTACCTGTCGCCGCTGTCGCTCCGACTCTGGCGCGAGACGATCACCAACGTCCAGGGCAACGTCCTCACCTCGATCCTCAAGGAAGGCGAATTCATCGAACTCGAGGACAATCTGATCTTCCAGCTTCGCCAGCGCGCACCGGACGGGACGCTGCGCGGCATCTTCATGACCGACAGCCGGGATCCCGACGAAACCGTGGTCTATCTCGCCGAACGCGGCGCCGTGCTCGACAGCCAGGTCGGCGTCTTCCTGGTGATGAGCGACGGCACGATCCAGCGCCGGAACGAGAAGGAGAAGACCATTTCGATCATCCAGTTCTCGTCCTACGCCTTCGATCTCTCGACCTATTCCAGCAAGAGCGAGGCGCCGCCCTATCGACCCCGCGAACGGCCTACTTCCTACCTCTTCAGCCCGGACCCCGACGACAAATATTACCAGCGGAAGCCGGAGACCTACCTTCAGGAGATCTACACCCGTTTCACGACGCCGCTGAACGCCCTGGTCTTCGCCTTTCTGCCGCTGGTTTTCCTCAGCCAGGCGGAGACGACCCGCCAGAGCCGGTCGACCACCATCGCCATGGCCAGCGGCTCGGCGCTGATCATCGCCGGGCTGAGCTTCACCCTGAGCGTCGCCTCCGGCGAAAGCACGATCGCTGCGATCGCCCTGTTCATGCTGCCGATCGTCGCCATCGGCATCAGCGTGGCGCTGATCCTGATCGGCATCCAGCCGCGCCCGCCCGAAAAGCTCCTCATTTTCGGCGACAAGGTTACGGCTCGGGTGAAGCGCATGCTGCGGATTCCCGTGGCCTCGGTGGCGACCAGCGGCGGGTGAGCGCGGCGGCATGATCGGCAAGACCCTCGCCTTATATTTCGCGCGCCAGTTCGCCCTGCTCGTCGTGGCGATCTTCGTCTTCTTCTTTTTCCTCATCTTCGCAATCACTTACCTTGAATTTTTCACGCGCTCGCTGCGCGCCGACGAGTTCGATGCCGGCCAGGTGCTGATCCTCACGCTGTTCCGCGTGCCGAGCATCTGCGAGGAGGTGATGCCGTTCACCACCCTGTTCGGGTCGATCGCGGCTTTCGTCCTCGCCAACCGCCGCCTCGAAGTGGTCATCGCCCGCGCCGCCGGTCTGTCGGCGTGGCAGTTCCTGCTGCCGGCCTGTATTGTCGGACTTATCTTCGGGATTGTTGCGACGACGGTCTACAACCCGATCTCCACCGCCCTGCGGAAAACCTCGGACGAGATCTCGGCGGTCGTCCTTGCACGCAATGGGGGAAGCACGAAGAGCGACGAACCCATGTGGTTGCGCCAGGCGGGCGAGGGACGCGAATCGATCATCGGCGCTCAGCGGACTTACGACAGCGGAACTTCCCTTTCCGGGGTCACCGCCTTCGTGTTCGGCGAGGGCGGCGTATTTTTGGAGCGGATCGATGCACAGGAAGCACACTACCAGCCAGGCGAGTGGCAGATCAAGAATGCCACTATAACGGCACCGGACCGAAAGCCGCTTCGGAAGGAATTTTACCGGCTTCCGACCACGCTCACCGCCGGCCAGGTCCGCGAAGCCTTTGATAACCTTGAATCAACGTCTTTCTGGGAACTTCCGCAGATCATCGATTCGGCGCAGCGGGCGGGGTTGCCCTCCTCCCGCTACGAGCTGCGTTACAACACGCTGCTTTCGCGTCCCGTGGTCCTGTTGGCAATGGTGCTGATCGCTGCCATCGTATCCCTCCGATTCTCCCGCTCGAACGAGTTGGGAAACATGATTTTGGCTGGCGTCGGCATAGGCTTCATGCTTTATGTTGTTTCAAAGATTGCTTGGGATTTGGGGAGCGGGGGCATAGTGCCGCCAACGCTCGCCGCTTGGCTTCCGGCAATCGTGACGATCTTGATGGGAGCCACCGTGCTCCTGCATCTGGAGGATGGATGAGGACCGGGGGAATCGTCCGTGGGCTGATGGGGTTGAAGGCGGCGTTTGCCCGCTTCGCCCTGTTGCCGGCGATCGCCGGGGCGGCGCTCCTGTTCGCGCCCGTTCTCTCATCTTCGTCTAGCGCCCAGGACTTCGGCTTCGGTCAGGACGTTAAGGTCAAGCGCGATGCCCAGATGCTGGTCGAGTCCGACCAGCTCGTCTACGACTACGACAACCACACGGTTTCGGCGGTCGGCAACGTCAAGATCTACTACTCCGGCTACACGCTCGAATCCGAGAAGGTCCTCTATATCGAGACGACCTCCAAGCTGATCGCCAGCGGCGGCGTGAAGATGACGGATCCGAGCGGCGTCGTCGTCTATGCCGAGGTCATCGACATCACCGACGACTTCCGGGACGGCTTCGTCAACTCGCTGCGCGTCGACACCCCGGACCAGACCCATTTCGCCGCCGAGCGCGCCGAGCGCGTCAGCGGCGAGCAGACCGTCTTCTACAACGGCGTCTACACCGCGTGCGAGCCCTGTAAGGAGCATCCGGAGAAGCCGCCGCTGTGGCAGGTCAAGTCGGCCAAGATCATCGTCGACGACAAGGAAAAAGAGATCCAGTTCCACAACGCGACGTTCGAGTTCTTCGGAATGCCGCTGGCCTGGATCCCCTACTTCACCACCGCCGATCCCTCGGTGAAGCGCAAGACCGGCTTCCTTGCCCCGGCCATCGGCGTCTCCGACACGCTCGGATGGAGTGTGGCGACCCCCTACTTCATCGCCCTGGCGCCGAGCTACGACGTCACGCTGACGCCGAAATACTACCAGTACCAGGGCTTCCTGGGCGAGGTGGAATGGCGCCAGCGCCTGGCCCGCGGCCAGTACACATTGCAGATGGCCGGGATCAATCAGCAGGACCCCGAGAAGTTCCTGACCGATCCCTACAAGCTGGCGAACGGCAAGACCGCCTACAAGCACGGGAATTTCTCCCAGGACGAATCGCGCGGCGGCATACGGTCGACCGGCCGCTTCTCGATCAACAAGGCCTGGACCTTCGGCTGGGACGGAACGGTCAGCACCGACCGGACGTTCACCCGCGACTACGACGTCCTGAACGACGACACCTCGATCACCACCTCGGAAGTCCACCTGACGCGGCTTGAGGACCAGAACTACCTCGACGCGCGGGCGGAGTATTTCCAGGTCCTGACCGACGATCTCGCGCCGAAATACCAGCAGGGACGGCAGGCGGTGATCACGCCGGTGATCGACGGCAACCACATCTTCAAGAACCCGGTGCTCGGCGGCCAGCTTTCGCTCGTCTCGAACCTCACGACGCTGTCGCGCGAGAAGGCCGATCCGTTCACCATCAACGGCCAGGCCGCATCGGCCTATAACGGCATCGCGGCGGATGGTTCGACTTACTACCGGGGCCTCGCCGGCGACTATGTCCGGCTCTCCGAGGAACTCGCCTGGGAAAAGAAGATGATCATCCCCGGCGGCCAGGTGGTCACCGCCTTCGGCTCGCTGCGCGGCGATGTCTTCTCGCTCGATACGGAAGGCGACGTTCCGGCGGGCCTGACCAACCAGGATACGCCGACCCGCTTCATGCCGACCGCGGGCGCGACCTGGAGCTACCCGATCCTGGCATCCCTCCCCGGCTCCAGCCACGTCTTCGAGCCGATCGCCCAGATCGTGGCGCGACCCAACGAGCCGCTCGCCGGCAAGCTTGAGAATGACGACGCCCAGAGCCTCATCTTCGACGACACGACGCTGCTGCGCGAGGACAAGTTCTCGGGTTATGACCGCGTCGAGGGTGGCACGCGCGTCAACTACGGCATCCACTATTCCGGCACCTTCGACAGCGGCATGACCCTGGATGGCCTGTTCGGCCAGTCCTACATGCTCGCCGGCAAGAACTCCTACGCCGTCAACGACATCACCGGCGTCGGCGCCTATTCGGGCCTCGAATCGAAGAGTTCCGACTATGTCGGGCGCATCGGCCTCGAGACCGGCAACGGCACCCAGCTTTCGATGCGCGGCCGGTTCGACCAGGCGGACTTCGCGGTCAACTATGGCGAGATCGGCGGCTCGACGCGGGTCGGCGTGGTCACTGCCAACGCCACCTACGTCTACTCCCGCGAACAGCCGACCGCCGGCAAGCTGACCCCGACCTCGCAGATCACAGCCGGTGCCTCGGTCGAGCTCTTCGACCGGTGGCGGGCGTTCGGCACGGCGGTCTACGACTTCAACGCGGCGCAGCTCCGCAAGGATACGGTCGGCATCGGCTACGACGACAGCTGCGTGACGCTTTCGATCGCGTATAGCGAGACCCGCGGAATCGATATTCCGGATCGGTCCCTGACAGTGAAGCTGCTGCTGCGGACCCTGGCCGAAGGTACGGTTTCCTCCTCGATCAATTAGACCGGAGCCTTCGTTCACGCTTTTGCCCGATTTTCCGGTCTGAACTGGACCCAGAGAATTTCGGAGAGTCAGGTTCCTTCAGCCCGCATTGCCGGCCGTCCCTCCGGGACGAGGAACCCGAAGGAAACAAGACAGGGATGGAGATGATGCATCACACCATTCGTCTCGGCTTGGCGGCGTTTGTGGCGGTCGCCATGGCCGCTCTTGGCGTCGGCGTGGCCTCGGCGGCGAGTTCGATCCGTATCAAGGTCGACGACCAGCCGATCACCTCCTACGACATCGCCCAGCGCACCGCCCTGCTCAAGCTCACCGGTGGTGGTGGCGAGAAGGCCGCCATCCAGGAACTGATCGACGAGACCCTTCAGTTCATCGAAGCCGCGAAGCTCGGCGTCAGCGTGTCGGAATCGCGTGTCGATTTCGCCATCGAGGACATCGCCAAGCGCACCAAGATGACGCCCGCCAAGCTCAAGTCGGAGCTTGCCGCGCAGGGCGTCAACATCGATACCCTGCGCCGTCGCATCAAGGCGCAGATGACCTGGCAGACGCTGGTCGACGTGAAGATCCACATGGACGGCGCCTCGGTCAAGGGATCGGACGTCACCGCCGCGCTGTTCGAGGAATCCGGCGGCAGCGGCCAGATCAAGACGACCGAATATATCCTTCAGCAGATCATCTTCGTCGTCCCGAAGGGCTCGTCCAGCGCCCTGCTCAGCCAGCGCCGGCGTGAGGCCGAGGCCTTCCGCGGCCGCTTTCCGGGATGCGACCAGAGCGTCGCCATGGCGAAGCAGCTGAAGGGCGTCGTCGTCAAGAATCTCGGGCGCCGGACCGACGACGAACTCAGCGGCCCCGACGCGAAAGAGATCAAGGGCACGGCGGTCGGCAAGACCACGTCGCCGATGAAGACCGATGCCGGCTACCAGCTGATCGCGGTCTGCCGGGCGAAGTCCGTCGACAGCAATGCCGCCGCGGTGGCCGACGCCGAGAACAAGCTGATGCTCGAGCAGAACAAGGATCTCGGCAAGGAGTACATGGAGGAACTGCGCAAGAAGGCGATCATCCAGTATCTCTAGTGCTGCAATGGGGGAGATCACTTGCCTGAGACACTGCCGCTTGCCCTGACCATCGGTGAGCCCGGCGGTGTAGGTCCCGACATCACCCTCGCCGTCTGGCTGGACCGGCACCGGAATCCGCTTCCGCCCTTCTACTGCTACGCCGATCCGGGCTTCCTGGAAGATCGCGCGCGGCGCCTCGGGCTCGATTGCCCGATCGCCGCCGTTTCTCCCGGAGAGGCCGTCGCCCGCTTCGACGAGGCCCTTCCCGTGGTTCCCCTCCAGGCCGCGATCGCGGCGGAGCCCGGCCGCGCGGAGGAAGCGAATGCCGCCGCCGTCATCGAGGCGATCGCGCGGGCCGTCGGCGATATCCGCTCAGGCGCGGCCGCGGCGATGGTCACCAATCCGATCAACAAGGAAGCGCTCTACAAGGCGGGCTTCCAGCATCCCGGCCATACCGAATTCCTCGGCACCCTCTCCTCGGCCTGGACCGGCGAACCGGGCCGCCCGGCGATGATGCTTGCCGGGCCGGATCTGCGCGCCGTTCCGGTCACCATCCATATCCCGCTCGGCGAGGTACCCAGGGCGCTGAGCCAGGAGATGATCGTCGAGACCTGCCGGATCGTCGATACCGACCTCCGGCGCCGCTTCGCTATTCCGGCGCCGCGGCTGGCGGTCGCCGGTCTCAATCCCCATGCGGGCGAAGGCGGGACGCTTGGCACCGAGGAGCGCGACGTCATCGCCCCGGCGCTCGCGCGGCTGCGTGACGAAGGGATCGACGCGAAGGGGCCGCTCTCGGCCGACGCGATGTTCCACCCGTCGGCGCGCGCCGACTACGACGCGGCGATCTGCATGTAT
>JAGRKY010000653.1 GCA_020442095.1 Bauldia sp. | reverse complement strand
ATGATGCGGGTGGCGAGCTGTTCGGACGACATTTCCAGCGAGAAGAAGCCGACGATGCCGCCGTCCACGGTCTTCATCGTGCCGTCCGGCTGCGTCTCGCCCCGCCAGGCCTTGGCGACGTTGAAGGCGATGTTGGTCGCAAGCGACGTCTTGCCCATGCCCGGACGGCCGGCGAGGATGATGAGATCCGAGGGCTGCAACCCGCCCATCAGCCGGTCGAGATCGTCGAGGCCGGTGGCGAGGCCGGAGAGGTGGCCGTCGCGCTGATAGGCGGCGCTCGCCATGTCGATGGCGGTCAACAGGGCGGTCTCGAAGGCATGGAAGCCGCCCTCGAACTTGCCGTGCTCGGCGAGCTCGTAGAGGCGCTTCTCGGCATCCTCGATCTGGTCGCGTGGCGGTTTGTCGACCGGCGCGTCGTAGGCGATGTTGACCATGTCCTCGCCGACGCCGATCAGGGCGCGGCGGATGGAAAGGTCGTGGATCGACCGGCCATAGTCCTCGGCGTTGAGGATGGTGGTCGCTTCCGCCGCGAGCCGGGCGACATACTGGGCGAGGTTGATATCGCCGATGGCGAGGTCCGCCGGCAGGAAGGTCTTGATGGTGACCGGGCTCGCGATCTTGTTGGCGCGGATCAGCTCGCCGGCGACCTGGTAGATCGAGCGGTGGACCGGCTCGAAGAAATGCTCCGGCAGGAGGAAATCCGAGACCCGGTAGAAGGCCTCGTTATTGACCAGGATCGCGCCGAGCAGGGCCTGCTCGGCGTCGACATTCTGGGGAGCGGCGCGATAGCTCTCGGTTCTCTCCGGTATCGCACGTGCCGCAAGCGCCATTCTCTTTCATTCCCTGTTCGTTTGCCGGGACCGGGACTCCAGCAGGCGAATGCCACACGTCTACGCCGATGCGCCACGCGTTCCGCCTAAGCAACTGGGGACACGAATCCCGGACCGATGCCGGATGGACGAGAGTACGTGATTCGCACTCTCCTTAACGCTTTCTTAAGCGTCGCCGCCAGCCGGTGAAAGGGCGCTCATCCAGCGACGGCAGCAGCACCCGCGATTCACGCTTCTCCACAGCCGTGCCAGCAATATTTCGCTTGGCGCTTGCCGACTCGGGGATGGCGGAGCGCGATTCGAGCACGGGAGAGGCCGGTCTTTCGGCGTCCGCTTGCCCGGGCCGGCGCGGGGTTTGACGAGGATCAAGCCACCTTTCCGAAGGCGGGGATATGTCCGAAGCTGGCAGGCCAATTGAGTCGGACACTTTCAGATGCAGAATATCCGGCGCACCTTTGTTGCCTTTCTTCTCCTCCTCACCATCCTCTGGCTGATCGAGGAGCCTTCGGTCTTCCAGCCCGCAAGCCTCTTCGCCTTCCGGGCGCAGATGATGCAATACACCGGCATCATCGCCGTGGGCTCGATGAGCCTTGCGATGATCCTGGCGTTGCGCCCGCGCTGGCCGGAGCGCTGGTTCGGCGGCCTCGACAAGATGTACCGCCTGCACAAATGGCTGGGCATCACCGCGCTGGTGGCTTCGGTGATCCACTGGCTTTGGAGCCAGGGTGTGAAATGGGCGGTCGGCTATGGCTGGGTCGCGCGGCCGGTTCGCGGCGAGCGCGCGGCAATCGACAATTCCATCGAGGCGTTTTTCGCGACACAGCGCGGATCGGCGGAAGGCGTGGGCGAATGGGCCTTCTACGCCGCCGTGATCCTGATCCTGCTCGCGCTGATCAAGTATTTTCCCTACCACTATTTCTACAAGACCCACCGCCTGCTGGCGATCGTCTACCTGGTGCTGGTCTATCACAGCGTCGTCCTGACGACCTTCGGCTACTGGGCCTCGCCGCTCGGCATCGTCATGGCGGTGCTGCTCGCCTATGGCACATGGGCGGCCGTTATCGTCCTCATCCGGCGCGTCGGCGTTACCCGGCAGGTGCTCGGGAAGATCGCCGCCATTCAATATTATCCCGGCGTGCGGACGCTCGAGACCGACATCGACGTGCCGAAAGGCTGGCCCGGCCACCAGCCCGGCCAGTTCGCATTCGCGACCTCGAACCTCTCCGAAGGCGCGCATCCCTACACGATCGCCTCCGCCTGGAAGGCGAGCGAGCCGCGGATCACCTTCATCACCAAGGAACTGGGCGACCACACGAGCCGGCTGCGCGAAAGGCTGCAGGTCGGGCAGAACCTGAAGATCGAAGGGCCTTACGGCTGCTTCACGTTCGACGACGCCTGCCCGCGCCAGATATGGATCGGCGGCGGCATCGGCATCACCCCGTTCGTCGCCCAGATGAAGCACCTTGCGGCAGGGAAGGGTGGCGGCGGCGACCGGCCGGGGAAGCAGGTCGACCTGTTCCACAGCACCGCGGAGTATGACGAAGACGCAATCCGCAACCTGACGGCCGACGCGGAAGCGGCGGGCATCGGCCTGCATGTCCTGGTCGATTCCCGCGACGGTTTCCTCACCGGCGACCGCATTCGCGCCGAGGTGCCCGACTGGCGCGAGGCGAGCATCTGGTTCTGCGGGCCGATCGGGTTCGGCGAAGCGCTACGCAAGGATTTCGCAGCGCAAGGCTTCGACGTCCGGGCGCGGTTCCACCAGGAACTCTTCTCGATGCGGTGAAACGCGGCCCGAAGGATGGCCGACGGCTATTCGCCGGCCATCTTGAAGGCACCGCCGCGCGCCGCCCGCTCGTCCTCGGCCCGCAGCCGCTCCTCTTCCTCGATCATGTAGTTGCGGGTGAGCGGCAGCACATTCTGGTCGCGGGTGATCTGGATCTGGAAATTCATCAGATCCCAGTAGCGGAACGAGGTCTCCGACGCGGCGAGGTAGTATTCCCACATCCGGCAGAAGCGCTCGTCGTAGATCGCCTTGGCTTCCTCGCGGCGCGCCATGAACCGCTCGCGCCAGATCCGCAGCGTCTCGGCGTAGTGGAGGCGCAGGATCTCGATGTCGGTGATCAGCAGGTCGGACCGCTCGATCGACGGAACCGTCTCGGAGATGGCGGGGATATAGCCGCCGGGGAAGATGTATTTCTGGATCCAGGAATTGGTGTCGCCCGGTCCGTCGAAACGGCCGATCGAATGGAGCAGCATGACCCCGTCGGGTGTCAGCAGGTCGCGGCAGGTTTCGAAATATTCGCGGAAGTGGCCGACGCCGACATGCTCGAACATGCCGACCGAGACGATCCGGTCGAACGGCCCCTTGATGGTGCGGTAGTCCTGGAGGAGGAAGCGGACGCGATCCGACAGGCCGCGCTCCTTGGCGCGCCGGTTCGAGGTCTCGAACTGCTCCTGCGACAGCGTCACGCCGGTGACGTCGACGCCGCAGCGTTCGGCGAGGTAGAGGCCGAGGCCGCCCCAGCCGGAGCCG
>JAGRKY010000652.1 GCA_020442095.1 Bauldia sp. | reverse complement strand
CCATCGCCGGCCAGTCTTCCGTCGCATGTCCGATCTCGGCGAGCAGGCTTTCGAGCCGCTCCTGGATCGCATTCCTGTCCGCCGGCCGGGCGACGCGGGCAATATGGATCTGGATCAGGCTTTCGCGCCCTTCCTTGCCGGCGGCGCCATCCGGCATGCCGCCATAGCCCGTCAGGTTGCCCGAGCGATCGCGCCACACCGTGACGATCGGATGGGCGACTAGCCGCACCGTCGCGCCGAGCGCATAGAGCTCCTGCAGCGTCGAATCGACGAGAAAGGGCATGTCGTCGTTGAGCAGCTCGACCAGGGTGATCTCATGGTCGGGCGTCTCGCCGCCGTCGGGCTGCGGATCGGAGAGCCGGACCAGCGATTCGCCCGGCTTGCGCTTCGTGAGCAGCGAATCGGCGGCGTAGACGAAGCCGGCCAGCTCGGCGGGCGAATAGAAGGCAAGGTCCTCGCAACCGACATGGCCGAAGAGATCGCCGGCCAGAGCGGCAAGCCGCTCCGCGTCGCCTGCCTCGCCATTGCGCGACAATGCCCTGCGGATCGCCCCGATCAGGCGGTTGCGTTCGGCGTCTCCGGTATGCATGGGCCTCCCCCCGGCAGAGTCTTTTCGGTTATCCGGCTCATCATATGGGCTGTTTGTGACAATTTAGCCGGCGCTAGCGGCGTCGATCGTCCGGAGACTGGCGGCGGTCGCGGATCGGCCGCGCCGGCCTCAGCCGGCCGACGACGTTGGCGGCGCCATGGATGATGGACTGGAAGCGGGTTTCCGGCTCGCGCGGCACGAAGCCGAGATGGATCGAGAGCTTGGCAAGGACCGAAAGGGCCGCCACCGCGATCAGGACGATGATGACCGCCTCGCCGATCACGGACACCATCGTCGCGGGAGGAACCTCGCCGGCATCCTGCGCGACGGCGGCGGATGACGCCGTCAGCGCGGGCGGCAAGATTGCCATGATGCGGAATCGACCGGTCATGGGTGGTCCCGATAGCCGCGACATGTGGCGTCAAGACGGCGAAGCGGCTCCGCCGTCCCGGCTTGCCGCGACGGCCGAAGCGGCTATTTCGGTCCGTCGACCGGCTCGGCGTTGCCCGCGCCCTCCTCGCCCATATAGACCGCCAGGATCTTCATCGGCGTGTCCGTCTTGTTGGTCGCGTTATGCGGCCAGTCCATCGCCTCCATGAAGCTGTCGCCGGCGTGATAGACCTTGACGCCCTTGCTTCCGTAGTCGACCGACACCTCGCCCTCGAGGATATAGACGAAGAGCGGCACGTGATGGGTATGCCAGCCGGTTTCGTTGCCGGGCGGAATGGTGACGATCGCCGCGGTCACGTTCGGCGTGCCGTCGGGATAGGCGAAGGGCTGGCCGATGATCGTCTCGTCGCCCTCGAAAAGCGGCGTCAGCAGGTTCTGATACTGGCTGGACTCTTTTTCGAGCGCCTGCGCCGGCAGGCCGAAGAGGACGAGAAAGGCAAGGGCGAGGAAAGTCTTTGCACGGCTCATGGAATGGCTCCGATCGCTCCGGCTGCGGGACTGAACCCGTGGTGAAGCAGCCGGACGGACGGGTCAACCCTTCCGGCCTTCCCATCTCTCATCCTCCTTTCCAAATCGCTTGACTCTCTTTCCGTTCTCCGGAATCAATAGAACAAAACAGGAACATATTCATATCGGGAAGACTGGAAGCCATGCGCGCGAGCGTTTCCATGGCAGGGGAAGACTTTGCCCGGCTGAGGCGCCGGATCGCCGAGATCGAGGGCCGGCCGGTCGGAATGGATTCGCCTGTTCCGTCGCCGGTCGCCGCCGGCGAGGCGGGGATGCGGCCGGCGCCGCGCCTCTCCCCCCGCCGCGGCGGGACGCTGCTTCCCTTCGGGATCGCGGCGCTCGACCGCCTGCTCGGCGGAGGTCTCCGTCGCAACGCCCTTCACGAGATACGGGCGGAGACCACCCGGGCCGGCTCCGCCGCCACCGGCTTCGCGGCCGCCATCCTGGCGCGCCTCCTTGCCGGCGACGATCGCCCGCTGCTCTGGGTGATGGAGGAAGCGGCGCTCCGCGAAGGCGGGTATCCGCACGGCCCCGGCCTCGATCGTTTCGGGCTCGAATCGGCCCGGCTCGTCGTCGTCACCACGCGGCGGCCGGAGGAAACGCTGTGGGTCTTCGAGGAGGGATTGCGCTGCGCCGGGCTCGCCGGGGTGCT
>JAGRKY010000651.1 GCA_020442095.1 Bauldia sp. | reverse complement strand
CCGGCAGCAGCTCGGCCTCGAACCACGGATTCCGCCTGAGCCAGGCGTTGTTGCGCCATGACGGATGAGGCAGCGGCACGACGACCGGATCGGTCGCCTCGGCTATTTCGCGCCAGGCGCCGACGGTCTCGGTCAGCGACCTGCCGGCCAGCGGCCCGAGGTGCCAGCCCTGCGCATAGGCGCCGACGGCCAGTACAAGCCGGATAGCGGGAAGCTCCGCGATCAGCCTTGCCCGCCATGCCGGCGGACATTCCTTCCGTGGTGGCAGGTCGGCGCCGCGGGAATCCTGTCCGGGGAAACAGAAGCCCATCGGCACGATCGCCAGCCGCCTTTCGTCATAGAAGGTCGCGCTGTCGACCCCCATCCAGGCGCGCAGCCGGTCGCCGGAGGGATCGGTGAAGGGCCGGCCGGATGCGTGCACGCGGGTCCCCGGCGCCTGGCCGGCGACGCAGATCGTCGCCGTTCGCGACACCTGGAAGACCGGGCGCGGCTCGTGCGGCAGCCTCGCACCGAGCGGATGGTCGCGGCAAATCCGGCAGGCGCGCATCTCGCGGACCAGCGCCTCAAGCGACGCCCTCCCCCCGGCGCTACTCCGGCGGGCCCGTTGGTTCCTGCCCTTACCGGCCGTTTCGGTCCCGTTAACCACCCTGTCTAGCCTCAAATTAAGCCTTCTCAAGCAAGGGTTATAGTCGACGCGTCGGGGATGGCGCTGCACACGAAATTCGGGAAGCCCCTGCGTGACGGCGATCGGACATTCGACGAAAGACAAGACGGCAACCAACCGCAAGCGCGCCGAGCACCGCACCGAGGTCCGTCGGACGATCAACGCGCAGCGCGAGCGCCTGACGTCGATGACCGGCACCAAGCCGGCTTTCGACTACGAGCTCCTGCTGACCTTCGCCCAGAACCACCTGAGCGCGGCGCTCGTGGTGCCGCTGCTGGTAACGGTCGTCTCGGCGGCCGGCCTGCTGTGGATCGGCATCGTCAAGATCCTTGCCTGGGCGACCGTGATGCTTGCGGTCCACTTCCGCATGTATCTCTATTGCCGGCGTTTCTCGCGGCTTCCCATGGCCGACGTCAAGGTCCGCAAGTGGACCAATCGGTTCATCTCGGCCGAATTCGTCGGCGGCGTCGTCTGGGCCGCCCTGTTCGTGCTGGTGCCTTCGACGCTCGATGACCGAAACGGCGTCGACATCTTCATGTTCGCGACCGCCCTGATCGCGGTGTCGGCCACCACCATGCTCGCCTCGACCATCCCGACTGCCGCGGTGGTCGGGACGCTGCCGGTAACGCTGACGCTCGCCGCCGTCTACATGAGCCGCGGCGAATTGCTGTTCGTGGCGCTGGCAGTGATGGCGATCGGCGCCCAGTCCTTCTTTCTCATCCTTGCCTCGCGCCTCTATTCGGCGACCCTGACGATGCACGAATACCGTGCCGAGAAGGACCTGCTGATCGCCGAGCTCGGCACGGCGAAGGCGATGTCGGACGAGTCACGGCGCCGGGCCGAAGAGGCGAACCTCGCCAAGTCGCGCTTCCTCGCGACGATGAGCCATGAGTTGCGGACGCCGCTCAATGCGATCCTCGGCTTTTCGGAGGTGATGAAGAGCGAGGTGCTCGGCCCGATCGGCAACGAGAATTATCGCGACTATGCCGGCAACATCCACGAAAGCGGCAAGCACCTGCTCGACCTGATCAACGAGATCCTCGACCTCTCGCGTATCGAGGCCGGCCACTACGACCTCTACGAGGAACCGGTCAATCTCGTCGCGCTTGTCGAGGAGTGCTGCCACCTGCTGCAGCTCAAGGCGAGCGGCAAGAACATCCGGATCGTGGAGGAATACCAGCGCGACATGCCGCGGATCTGGGCCGACGACCGCGCCATCCGGCAGATCGTCCTCAACCTCGTCTCGAACGCGATCAAGTTCACGCCCTCCGGCGGAGAGATCACCGCCCGGGCCGGATCGACGCCGGAGGGGGCGCAATTCCTCTCGATCCGCGACAACGGCCCCGGCATCCCCGAAGAGGAGATCCCGATCGTGCTGACGTCCTTCGGCCAGGGGGCGATCGCGATCAAGAATGCCGAACAGGGCGCCGGGCTCGGACTGCCGATCGTCCAGGCGCTGGTCCGCATGCATGACGGCACCTTCGAGCTCAAGTCGAAGCTGCGCGAGGGAACCGAGGTGATCGCCACCTTCCCGGCATCGCGCGTCATGGAAGCGCTTCCCCCGATCGACGAAGACGGCGGCCGGCGGAATCGCTGGCTGCGGGTCAGCTAGACCGGACCGCCAATCAGCCTTCCTTCCCCGAGACTCCCGCCTGCGAGAAAGTCGCCATGCCTGCGTGCACCCGCGCGGCGGAGCGGACGATGCCGGCGGCGAGCGCCGCGCCGGTCCCCTCGCCGAGCCGCATGTCGAGATCGAGGAGCGGCCGCTTGCCCATCCGCTCCAGGGCCTTGCGATGGCCGGGCTCGGTCGACAGGTGGCCGAAAAGACAGTGATCGATCGCGCCGGCATCCATGGCATGGACGATGGCCGCCGCCGACGTCGCGACATAGCCGTCGACGATCACAGGGATGCGTCCGTGGCGGGCGGCGAGGATGGCGCCGGCCATCGCCGCCACCTCCCGGCCGCCGACGCGCCGCAGCACCTCCAGCGGGTCGCCAAGACCGTTGCGGTGGAGGTCGAGGGCCGCCGCGACGGCGGCGGTCTTGCGTTCGAGCCCGGCCTGGTCGAGCCCGGTCCCCGGCCCCACCCATTCCGCCGCCGTCCCGCCGTAGAGCGCGTTGAAGACCGCCGCGGCGATCGTCGTGTTGCCGATCCCCATCTCGCCGA
>JAGRKY010000063.1 GCA_020442095.1 Bauldia sp. | reverse complement strand
AGCGCGATATCTCGCACTCGTCGGTCGAGCGGGTGATCGGCCCCGACACGACGATCGGGCTCGACTTCGCCCTGTCACGGCTTGCCGGCCTGATCGAGAATCTCCTCGTCTATCCCGACGCCATGCAGGCCAATCTCGATCGCCTCGGCGGCCTCGTCCATTCGCAGCGCGTGCTGCTTGCCCTCACCCAGGCCGGGATGAGCCGCGAGGATGCCTATGCCGCCGTCCAGCGGAACGCCATGCGGGTCTGGGAGAGCGGCGGCAGCTTCCTCGACCTCCTCAAGGCCGATCCCGCGGTCAGCGCAATCCTGCCCGACGCGGACCTCGAAGCGCTCTTCGATCTTGGCTACCATGTGAAGCATGTCGACGAAATCTTCCGTCGCGTCTTCGGCACCGGCAACTGACCGCCGGTCGTCGCACCTCGCGCCTCCCGTCAACCCGACCGCTGTATGGACCACGCCATGAACGCTCCGCTCTATGACATCGCCGCCCGCCGCATCGATGGCACCGAGACCACCCTCGGCGACTATGCCGGGTCGGTGCTTCTCATCGTCAACGTCGCCTCCGAATGCGGAAAGACGCCGCAATATGAAGGCCTCGAGAAGCTCTACGCGGCCTATCGCGACAAGGGCTTCGCGGTGCTCGGTTTCCCGAGCAACCAGTTCGGCGCGCAGGAGCCGGGCAGCGATTCCGAGATCCTCGAATTCTGCCGGTCGGTCTACGGCGTCGACTTCCCGATGTTCTCCAAGATCGACGTCAAGGGCGACGGGCAGCACCCGCTCTACCATCTCCTGACCGAGGCGCAGCCGGTCCGGATCGTCCCGGCCGGCGCCGAGAAGAAGGGGGACACCGATGTCCGCTGGAACTTCGAGAAATTCGTCGTCGGCCGCGACGGCAGCGTCGCCGCCCGCTTCGATCCCGACGTCAAGCCGGAGGACGACATCCTCGTCCAGTCGATCGAGCACGAACTGGCCAAGAAGCCGGACTGACCCCTGCCGCCGCGGGACGGCGGCAGGTTCGGCGATGCCCGCCTAGTCGGCCGGCTCGCGCCACAGGATGCCGGAGCGGTAGAGGAGGCCCGCCACCCCCGCCCCGACCAGTGGCGCGACGATGAACAGCCAGAGCTGCGCCAGCGCCTGACCGCCGACGAACAGCGCCGGGCCGAGGCTCCGCGCCGGGTTGACCGAAACGCCCGTCACGTTGATCCCGACGATGTGGATCACCGCCAGCGTCAGGCCGATCGCAAGGCCGGCGAAGCCGACGATATGGACCGGGGTGCCCTTGGCGGTGACGCCGAGGATCGTCATCAGGAACAGGAAGGTCGCGACCACCTCGAAGACCAGCGCCGAGACCAGCCCGTATTCGCCCATATAGCCCGCGCCCCAGCCGTTCTGGCCGAGGCCGCCATCCCAGCCCGAAGCCTTGCCCGACATGATCAGGTAGAGCACCGCGGTGCCCGCGATCGCGCCAAGGCACTGGGCGATGACATATTGCACGAAGTCGCCGACGCTCATCCGGCCGGCGAGCAGCACGCCGAAACTCACGGCGGGGTTCACGTGGCAGCCGGAGACCTGGCCGATGCCATAGGCCATGG
>JAGRKY010000650.1 GCA_020442095.1 Bauldia sp. | reverse complement strand
TCGCCCTGCATCGGGTCCGGCGAGGACATCTCGGCGGCGATGGCGACGTGGCCGGTCTCCATCGCCACGGCGACGAGCGCTTCCAGCATCGCGGCCTCGGTGACCGTGCCATAGGCCTTGAGGTCGACGGGAACCGCCGTCGCGGCCGTTGCCGCGGCGATCGCCCGCTCCGGCGGCGCGAAGGCCCCGGCTTCGGCCTTCGGCGCTGCCTTTTCCGGTTTCGCCGTCTCTTCCGCCTCGCCCTCGTCTTCCGGCGCCGGCATCAGCTTCGCGGCATAGGTCGCGGCGTGGAGCTTGTCGGATTTCAGATTCGGGTCGGCATCAACGCTGTTCGGGTCGAGGTCCGAGGCTTCGGCGACGCGCTTGGTGAGCGTCGTCAGCTCCAGCGCCTTGGCGAAGGCGATCAGCTTCTTCGCGTCGAATGCGCCGACCCGGGTCGCCGCCAGCGGCACCTCGCAATCGACATGGCGATCAAGGGTGACCAGCCGCTTGGAGAGCCGCGCCTGGTCGGCATATTCGATCAGCGTCTCGCGGCGCTTCGGCTGCTTGATCTCTTCGGCGCGGGCGAGCAGCGTTTCGAGGTCGCCGTAATCCTTGATCAGCTGCGAGGCGGTCTTGATGCCGATGCCGGGGACGCCCGGCACGTTGTCGGAGGTGTCGCCGACCAGCGCCTGGACGTCGGTCACCTTCTCCGGCGGCACGCCGAAATAGTCGATCACCCCGTCGATATCGAGCTTGCGTTCGGGGCGATGCCCGGGGCGTCCCTTGATCCCGGATTCGAAGTCGTAGAAGAGGATCCTGTCGGTGACGAGCTGCATCAGGTCCTTGTCGGAGGAGATGATCAGCACCTCGGCGCCGGCCTTCTCCGCCTCGATCGCGTAGGTCGCGATCAGGTCGTCGGCCTCGTAGCCGGCCTTCTCGATCGGTTCGAGGCCGAAGGCGGTCACCGCCTCGCGCATCAGCGGGAATTGCGGGACGAGATCGTCGGGCGGGTCGCGGCGGGTCGCCTTGTAGTCGGGATAGATCTCCTTGCGGAAGGTCTCCTCCGACTTGTCGAAGAGGATGGCGAGATGGGTCGGCATGATGCCGACCGCGCCCTCGCGGATGAACTGGTAGAGCTTGGTCGAGAACAGGCGGAGCGCGCCGGTCGGCAGGCCGTCCGAGCGGTAATTGTACTTGGCGTCCTGGTTGATCGACTGGAAATAGGCGCGGAAGACGAAGGACGAGCCGTCGACGAGGAAGACGTGGTCGCCGGGGCCGATCGGCGGATTCTGTTGCTTGGTCATGGGGCGAATATGTCCGGCCGGCCGGCAAATGGCCAGACCGAAGCGCGCCTCGTGAAATGCTACTGCCGGCCCTGTGCCACGTCGCGGAGATACTGGTGGACGAAGGCAATGGCCATACTGCCCTCGCCGACCGCCGCGGCCACCCGTTTCACCGGTCCGAACCGGACGTCGCCGCAGGCAAAGAAGCCGGGCAGGCTGGTTTCGAGGAGGTAGGGGTCGCGGTCGCGCGACCACTGTCCGGCGGCGCGGACATCCGGGCCGGTCAGCACGAAGCCCTTGGGGTCGCGGGCGATCTCTGCCGGCAGCCATCCCGTCTCGGCGTCGGCGCCGATGAAGACGAACAGCCCGCCGCAGGCCTCCTGTCGCACAGCGTCCGACCCGCGCTCGGCGATGTCGACGGCGGCGAGATGGTCCTTGCCGTGCACGCCCTTCACTTCGCAGCCGAGGGCAACCTTGATGTTCGACTTGGTGCGGAGCTGGTCGATCAGATACTGCGACATGCTCTTTTCAAGCGAATCGCCACGCACCAGCAACGTCACCGTGCGGGCGTGATTGGCGAAGAAGAGCGCGGCCTGGCCGGCCGAATTGCCGGCGCCGATCAGATGGATGTCGAGCCCCTGCATCAGCGGCGCCTCGCTGCGCGACGCGCCGTAATAGACACCCTTGCCGGTCAGGCGATCGAAGCCCTCGACAGCAAGCCGGCGCCAGCCGACGCCGGTGGCAATGATCGCCGTCCGCGCGGTCAGCTTCGTGTCGCCGTCGAGAACCACTGCCCGGCAATCGGCATCGATTCCCACCGCCCGCCGCGTCACGACGATCTCGGCGCCGAGCCGCCCGGCCTGGTGGAGCGCGCGGCTCGCCAGTTCGTCGCCGGAGATGCCGTGGGGAAAGCCGAGATAATTCTCGATCCGCGACGAGGTCCCGGCCTGCCCTCCGGGCGCCTCGCATTCGACGAGGAGGGTGCGGAGCCCTTCCGAGGCGCCGTAGACCGCGGCGGCGAGCCCTGCCGGTCCGCCCCCGACGATCACCGTGTCATATTCGGTGGCGCGCGGTTCGGTATGAAGGCCGAGGTGAAGGGCGAGTTCGCGGAAAGACGGATTGACGAGGGTCGTGCCGTCGGCGGTCCGCAGCACCGGGCCGACTGAATTCGCCGGCAGGGGGCCTGCCGGGTCGGCCTCGTCGGGCGTCACCCAGTCGAAGTTGATCTGGTTCCGCGTCAGGAACTGGCGGAAGGCCAGGCAGGCATCGCCCCAGCGGCTGCCATAGAGCGTGACCTGGGGCGGACGCTGCTCGGCCGCCATCCCCTGGTATCCGGTCGGCCCGCTGATGCGATGCTCGGCGAGTTCGCGGACCTTCTTCGCGAAGCCCGGGGCGGCGGCGGCGATGCGGCTATATTGCTTGGCGTCGAGCCGCAAGACCCGCGTCGGCTCGGTCGCGCGGACGCTGGCGATGAACTGTACCCCGTAGGTCAGCTGCACCTCGCCGTACATCTGGCCGGCCGGCCGCTTGAAGATCGCCTGTTCGACGCCGTCGACGACCCGGGTCAGTTCGAGCTGTCCGGCGAGGACCGCGAAAAAGGCCGGATCCTCGCCCCGGTGCGCGGCGTACTGGCCGGTCTCGAGGCTGATGTCGGCGGCGTGCTTGGCGATATCGGCGAGTTGCTCGGGGGAGAGGTCGGCAAAAAACGGAAAATCCCGAAGGTCTTCGACTGTCCACATCGTGTTTCAACCAGCAAAAGCGCCTGTGCAGAGGCTAAGTCCGACATTGTTCCATGAAATTCCCCGGCCTTAAACCCGGGAACCGGGCACCGGGTCCCCCGATGCGCTTCGCTTACCGGCGATTCACCACGCCTTAAACCGCTGCATCTAGCCTCCCGACAAGACCGGATGGTCAGTCGCGTTTTGTATGGAGTAGCGGCAGGGCATGGCGAGGAAGCGCCAGGGCGAGCGAATCGAGCCGAAGTTCAGCGACAAGGCCGCTGCGACCCGGTCGAAAAAGACGCCGGCAAAGCGCCCGGCGAAGCCGCGGGCAGGCAAGCCCCCCGCGGGCAAGCCGCGCGCGGCCGCGAAGCCGTCGGCCGCGAAGGCGAAAGCCGCTGCCGCGACCCGGGCCAGGGCGCCGGCGCGAAAGCCCGCCGCGCGGTCCGCTGCCAGCAAGCCGGCCACCAAGACCACCTTCCGGCGCAAGGTCACCCGGCGCACCACGAAAGGCACCACCGGCCGCCGCAGCGCACCGCGCCGCGGCCTTTTCGGCGTCATCGGCCGCACCATCCACGGTGTCGTCTACTGGTCGGTGGTCGCGGCCATCATCCTCGTCGCCGGCGTCGGCGGGCTCGTCGCCTATTCCTGGTCGAAGCTGCCGCCGAGTTCCGAATGGGCGCTCCCCGACCGCCCGGCGAATGTCCGCATCGTCTCGGCCGACGGCCAGCTGATCACCAACCGCGCCGATACGGTCGGCCAGACCCTCGGCCTCAAGGAGATGCCGGCCTATCTGCCCGAGGCGGTGATCGCCATCGAGGACCGGCGCTTCTACTACCATTTCGGCATCGATCCGATCGGCCTCGTCCGGGCCTTTGCGGAGAATTTCTCGGCCGGCCACATCGTCCAGGGCGGCTCGACCCTCACCCAGCAGCTTGCCAAGAACCTCTTTCTCACGCCCGAGCGCTCCTTCGACCGCAAGATCCAGGAGGTGATCCTCGCCGTCTGGCTGGAGGCGAGCCTTTCCAAGGACGAGATCCTCGAGCTCTATCTCAACCGCGTCTATCTCGGCGCCGGCGCCTATGGCGTCGACGCGGCGACGCGGCGTTATTTCGGCAAGTCGGCCCGCGACGTGACGCTCGCCGAAGCGGCAACGCTCGCCGCCCTCCTCAAGGCGCCGTCGCGCTATTCGCCGATCGTCAATCCGAAGGGCGCCGAGGAGCGCGCCCAGCTCGTCATCGCGGCGATGCATGAGCAGGGCTTCATCACCGACCGCGAGGCGAGCCTCGCCA
>JAGRKY010000649.1 GCA_020442095.1 Bauldia sp. | reverse complement strand
CGGACGCGCGCATGTTCTTGTAGGACGCCTCGCCCATCACCCAGCGAAGCGCCTCGACCAGGTTCGACTTGCCGCAACCATTCGGGCCGACGACCCCGGTCAGGCCGGGCTCGATCAACAGGTCGACCGGCTCGACGAAGGACTTGAAGCCGAGAACCTTAAGCCGCGTGAATTTCACCTGGCCCCTCGCGAAAACCCGGCTGCCGCCGAAACGCGCGGCAGCCCAATGATTTCGCCTAGGGCGATTCGGCCCTATTCGGCAAGAAGCTCATCAAGCTGTTCAAGGGTTAATGCCCCGGACTTTTTCTCGCCGTTGACGAAGAAAGTCGGGGTCGAATCGACGCCGAAGTCCTCTGCCGCCCGGCTGCGCACCCAGTCGACGCCGTCGAGCACGTCCTGATTCTTCAGGCAGGCGGTGAAACTTTCCTGTGTGAAACCGGCCTGCTTGACGAGGTTGAGCAGCGCCTCCGCCGGCTTCTCGACGAAGGCCCAGTTGGCCTGTTGGTCATAGAGCAGGTCGACCAGCGGGAAGAAGCGCTCTTCCGGCACGCAATTGGTCAGCATGACCGCCGCGATGTCGAGCGGGTTCAGCGGGAAGTGGCGGAAGATGAAATAGACCTTCCCGGTGTCGATGTACTTCTCCTTGAAGGGCGTGAAGGTCGTCTCGTGGAAATGCTGGCAATGCGGGCAGGTCATCGAGGCATATTCGATAACGACGTTCGGCGCGTTGGGATCGCCCATCGCCTTTTCGCCGAGCGGGCCGGCTTCCAGCATCGCCTCGCTGGTGGCCGCCTGGGCCGGCGTCACCAGAAGCGCTTCGCCGAGGACGGACGCCGTCCGCGTCTGCGTGGCGAGGGACAGGGTGCCGAGGCCGGCGACGCTGGCCGCCGCGATCGAGAGGAAGTGCCTGCGTTTCATGTTTCTTTTCGCTTTCCGTTGATTTCGAAGACCGGCAGCCACCATGCCTGTATGGGGCAAAATTCGATTGTCCAATTGTGGCCATTCGACGATTGGGGCAACTCAACTATTCGCGACGACTGGCGTGAATGCCGCGCCCGAGCCGTTCGAGAGCCGCGCGCAGACGGTCGTCATCGACTCCCTGCACGGTCTCGGCGATCGCCGCCTCGGCGGCCGGGTCGCAGCGGCGCTTCGGCGCGGCCTGCTGCTGCGTCCCGCCGGTCGCCACCGGGCTCTGGAGGATGCGGATACGGCCGATCGCGCGATAGCCGAAGAACGCATTGACCCGTTCGAGGATCTGGGGGAGGTCGTGCTGGACGTATATGGCCCGCGGCCCGTCGACCTTGAGGACGAGCACGCCCGCCGCCGGCTCGCCATCTTCCTCCTGCCGCGGCCATGCGATCTTTTCAGGCGCGGTGCAGCCGGCATAGAGCGGACCGGCGATCTCGGGCCATGCCGCGACGAGGTCTGCGGTGGCGAAACCGCGCCGGGCGGTCACCGGCGCGATTGCCTGACCGACCAGCTCGCCGAGCGACACCGCCCCCCTTGTCCGGTTGCTGCCGACCTTCGAAGACATGCCGCCTTTTCGCATGGCACGGGCGGCTCCGGAAGACCGCTTCCTCGGTTTGCCTGCGCGAGAATCGCACCAACCGATTGCGACGCAGCATCGCGGCGGACCCTTCGATCTTGAAATATATGTGATATCAATTACTTAAATAGTTTTCACGGCTTCTTGACACTCTATCGCCCTAAACCTATGGTGCGGCCGGTTTTTGGGGTGGGGTGGCAGTTCGAGGGCGGATTTCCGCCCATTAGGACAGTGTCATGAGCGACGCGAAAGGCCCGGACGACGACAGGCCGGACCCTTCGTCAGGCGAAGCGGACACAGCGCTTTCCCGGAGACTCCGTGATCTCGACCGGCAAATCGGTGCCAAACGGTCGGCGCGGGAGGAGAGTGAGGGGGCGAAAGAGCCCGATCGCTCAGGGTATGGGTTGGCGCTGCGGCTCGGGGCGGATTTCGTTGCCGGCGTTGTAGTGGGTGCTGCGATCGGCTGGGGTATCGACGCGCTGGCCGGTACCTCGCCGTGGGGGTTGGCCGTATTCCTCATTCTGGGGTTTGCGGCCGGTGTGTTGAGTGTAATGCGATCAGCCGGGCTCGTCGCGAAGCGACCCGGGTTAGATGATGATCCGGTCATCCGCCGGATGGATTGACAAGGGGACGACGGTGGCAACCGATCCGATTCATCAGTTTCAGATTACCAAGCTGATTCCCATCGAGGTTGGTGGCGTCGACTTTTCCTTCACGAACTCCGCGCTGTTCATGGTGCTGACGGTGGTCGGGGCTTCGGCCTTCCTGATCCTGTCGACCCGCGGCCGCGGTCTGGTTCCCGGCCGCTGGCAGTCGGCGGCGGAGATCACATACGAATTCGTCGCCCAGACATTGCGAGAATCGGCGGGCAGCGAGGGGATGCGGTTCTTCCCCTTCGTCTTCAGCCTGTTCATCTTCATTCTCGTCGCCAACCTGTGGGGCATGTTCCCCTATTTCTTCACGGTGACCTCGCACATCATCATTACCGCCGCGATGGCGGTGATGGTGATCCTGCTGGTGGTCATCTACGGCCTCAGGAAGCACGGTTTCGGCTTCTTCAAGCTCTTCGTGCCGAGCGGCGTCGCCGGCGGACTGCTGCCCTTCATCGCCGTGATCGAGGTCTTGTCTTTCCTCTCGCGGCCGATCTCGCTGTCCATTCGTCTCTTCGCCAACATGCTGGCCGGCCACCTGACGCTGAAGGTGTTCGCCGGCTTTGTCGTGGCGCTGGGTTCGGCCGGCTTTGTCGGCATCCTCGGAGCGATCCTGCCGATCCTCGCGATCGTCGCCCTGACCGCACTGGAATTCCTGGTCGCGGCGCTGCAGGCCTACGTCTTCGCGATTCTTACCTGCCTCTATCTGAACGACGCCCTGCATCCCGGACACTGACGGGACCGGGCAGGACCATCCAATCAACCAGACTTACCTGAAGGAGCACTGGAAGCCATGGAAGCGGAAGCAGCGAAATTTCTTGGAGCCGGCATCGCCTGCATGGGCATGGGCATGGTGGGTATCGGCCTCGGCCATATCTTCGGCAACTATCTTGCCGGCGCCATCCGCAACCCCGCAGCCGCCGATGGCCAGTTCGGCCGTCTGATCTTCGGCTTCGCCGTTACCGAGGCGATGGGCATCTTCTCGCTCCTCGTCGCCCTGATCCTGCTGTTCGGCTAAACGGAGCCGGGATCTGACACAGGACTGCGGAGAGCCTCATGGCGGTTGACCAACCGATACAGCCGGAGCCTTTCGAGGCGGCAGCGGGCACTCTGCACGAGTCGCCCCAGGAGCATAAGGTCTTCCCGCCTTTCGACGCGACGACCTTCGCGTCACAGCTCCTGTGGTTCGCGATCACCTTCGCGCTCCTCTACTACCTGATGGCGAAGGTGGCGCTGCCGCGTATCGGTGGCATCCTCGAAGGGCGGCGGGATCGCATCGCCGCCGACCTCGACCAGGCCGAGAGGCTGAAGGGCGAGTCCGAGGACGCGGCCGCGGCCTATGAGAAGGCTCTGGCCGAAGCGCGGGCCCGGGCATCGAGCATTGCCGACGGCGCCCGCGAGGCGGCGAAGAGCAAGGCCGAGGTCCAGCGGACGGAGGTCGAGGCCTCGCTCGCCAGCAAGCTCGCCGATGCCGAGACCCGGATCGCCGAGATCAAGAACCAGGCCCTGGCCGAGGTCGGCACGATCGCCGGCGATGCCGCGGACGCGGTGGTCAACACCCTGATCGAAGGCAAGATCTCCGCCGAGGAGGTCAAGGACGCGGTCGCCGACGTTCTCGCCGCGAGGAGCGCCAATGCTTGAAGATGCAACATTCTGGGCGCTCGTCGGCCTGATCATCTTCCTCGGCCTGATGGTCTATGTGAAGGTGCCGAAGATGCTTGCCGGCTCCCTCGACAAGCGCGCGGAGACGATCAGCTCGGAACTCGAGCAGGCCCGCAAGCTTCGCGAGGAGGCGCAGGCGCTGCTCGCCGAATACCAGCGGAAGGCGCGCGAGGCCGAATCCGAGGCCGAGGAGATCGTCGACCAGGCGAATCGCGAGGCCGAGGCGCTCGGCAACGAGGCGCGCCAGCGTATGGAAGACTACGTCGCGAGCCGCACCAAGATGGCCGAGGAGAAGATCGCCCAGGCCGAGGCCCAGGCGATCCAGGAAGTGAAGGCGCTGTCCGCCGACGTGGCGATCGCCGCTGCCG
The DNA here is from genome assembly GCA_020442095.1 of Bauldia sp. Next base: position 1,175 of record JAGRKY010000649.1, on the reverse strand, counting down.
AGAAGCTCCTCCTCGCCAAGGCGAAGGGCGACACAGCAGCCGCGCTGGTCTCGTCCGCCATCGAGGACGTCAAGTCCAAGCTCCACTGAAATGACGCTTTGAAGGTCCGGGCGGCTACTCGCCCGGATCGAGCGCCAGCGTCAGCTGGCTCTGGCGCTCGCGCACCGGCGCGAAGCTCTGGCGGTGGTGGATGCAGGGGCCGTGCTCCCGCAGCGCCGCGAAATGCGCCGCCGTCGAATACCCCTTGTGACTGTCGAAGCCATAGTCGGGATAGGCGCGCCCGACCGCCTGCATCAGGCGGTCGCGGGTGACCTTGGCGACGATCGACGCCGCTGCGATCGATACCGACAGGCCGTCGCCGCCGACCACCGCCTCGGCGGGGCAGGGCAGGCCCGGCGGCAGCATGTTGCCGTCGACCAGCACGAAATCCGGTGTCTGCGGCAGCCCGAGCACCGCCCGGGTCATCCCCCACAGCGAGGCGCGCAGGATGTTCATCCGGTCGATGCGGGCGCGGCTGGCGACGACCACCGAGACCGAGGCGCGTTCGAGGATGACGTCGTGGAGGCGCTCGCGGTCGGCGGCCGAGAGCCGCTTGGAATCGTCGAGGCCCTTCGGCACCCGACCCTCGAAGACGACGGCGGCGACGACGACGGGTCCGGCAAGCGGGCCGCGGCCGGCCTCGTCGACGCCGGCGATCAGCCGTGCGCCACGCCGTCTTTCCCGCTTCTCGATGCGGTCGGTAGGCGGTGTCGGCAGGTCGATCAGCGGCGGCGATTCGGAGGCCTTTGGCATCCGGCCATGGTGGCCCCCGGCCTCGTGCCGTTCAATGCGAAATGCGGCCGGGCGTGGGAAACGCCCGGCCGCATTGAAGGGACCAGGGTGGACGGTTCAGGCGTCCGCCGTCCGCATCCCGGCGGCGCGCGCCTGGCCGAGAAAGAACAACGTGCTGCCGACCAGCACGACCGCCAGCGCGGCAAGGACGCCGACATTGTCGATCGTCGGCTTGAGGACCATGACGGCGACGACGAGGAACAGGATGACGGCGTCGATCCGGCCGATGACGGCGAGCTGCCGTCCCTTGGCGACCGCCTCCGGGCTGAGGCCGCCGTCGCGCTGGATAATGCCGCCGATCGCCTCGCCGCGCGGCTTCAGGATGAACATGCCGATGCAGAAGG
>JAGRKY010000062.1 GCA_020442095.1 Bauldia sp. | reverse complement strand
GGGAAGGCGCCTATCGCGTTCCCGCTTTCGTCCGCTGGCCGGGCCATTTCCCCGCCGGCAAGACCTTGAACGGCATCGTTGCCCACGAGGACTGGCTGCCGACCTTCTCCGCGATCGCCGGCAACCCCGACATCAAGGAGCAGCTGAAGGAAGGCGTCGACCTGAACGGTCGCCACTACCGCAACTACATCGACGGCTACGATCTGGTCGATTATCTCGAGGGCAACGGCGACGATCCGCGCCATGAGTTCTGGTACGTCAACGACGATGGCCAGGTGGTCGCCGCTCGCTATGACGACTGGAAGGTGGTGTTCCTCGAGAACCGTGGCGAAGCCTTCGGCGTGTGGCGCGAGCCTTTCGTCGAGCTTCGGACGCCGTTGTTGTTCAACCTGCGGCGCGATCCGTTCGAGAAGGCACAGCACAACGCCAACGTCTATGACGACTGGTTCCTCGACCATGCCTTCGTGCTCGTGCCGATCCAGGCGCTGGCTGCAAAATTCCTGCAGACCATGGTGGATTATCCGCCGAGCCAGACGCCAGGCTCTTTCAACCTCAGTGGCATTGAGGAGCAGATCAAGGGCGGGCTCGGCAACTGATTTGCCGACTGGCGCAAGACCTCGTCGGGGCCGGCCCGTGCCGGCCCCGATAATTCGAACACAGGATCGAGGGAGGAATTGGAATGTTCTCACGCGCTTTGGGTCTTGTGGCTTTCGCGGCGTTCACCGCGCTTGGCGCTCAGATCGTCAATGCCGACCCGCTGCCGTCCTGGAATAACGGCGCAACGAAAGACGCCATCGTCGAGTTCGTCGAGGCAGTGACGACCCCGGGCAGCGACTCCTATGTCGACCCGGCCGAGCGGATCGCGACCTTCGACAACGACGGCAACCTTTGGGCCGAGCAGCCGGTCTATTTCCAGATCACCTACGCAATAGACACGGCGAAGAAGATGGTCGCCGCCGACCCCTCGTTGGCGGAAAAGAGCCCGGGGCTGAAGGCCGCCGCCGAGGGTGACATCGAAGCCCTGCTCGCCGACGGCCACAAGGGCCTGCTCGAGGTCATGGCGGCATCGCACGCCGGCATGTCGACCACCGCCTTCAAGCAATCGGTCGCCGATTGGTTCGCGGCGACGAAGCATCCGAAGACCGGGCAGCGCTACGACCACATGATCTACCAGCCGATGCTGGAGCTCCTCGCCTATCTTCGCGAGAACGGCTTCAAGACCTATATCGTCTCGGGTGGCGGCATCGACTTCATTCGCGTCTTTGCCGAAGAGGCCTACGGAATCCCGCCCGAGCAGGTCGTCGGTTCCAGCATCAAGGCCGAGTTCAAGCTGGACGGCGACACGTCGGACACGATCAAGGTGGCCGAACTCTTCTTCTACGACGACAAGGAGGGGAAGCCGGTCGCGATCAACCATCACATCGGTCGTCGCCCCCTGATTGCCAGCGGCAACTCGGACGGCGATCTGCAGATGCTGCAATATGCGACTACCGGCGACCGGCCGGGGCTGGGCATCCTGCTCCACCACACCGACGCCGAGCGCGAATGGGCTTATGACAGGGATTCGAAGATTGGCCACCTCGACGCGGCACTGGATCAGGCCGGCGAGCGTGGCTGGATTATCGTCGATATGAAGAACGACTGGGCCACAGTCTTCCCATTTGACCTTCCCTGACGGTCTCACGTCCGCTGCCGACGGCGATCGTGCATACCGGTCGCCGTTGGCATAAAGTCAATCGCGAATCGAGTTTCACGCCTGCCGGCACGCTGGCGGGCGAATTCACCATGCGAGGAGCGTCATGAGCCGCGGAGAGTCGGAAACCATGAGCCGGGGATGGCCGGCCATTACGGGCATGGCGCTGGCCATGGCGGTTGCAGGATTTGGCGTCGCGCCGGCCTCTGCCGACGACGGCCAGGCGCGCGAACTGCTCAAGGAAATGTCCGACTACCTGGCTGCGCAGCAGGTGATTTCCTTCACCTATGACAGCGACATCGAGGTGGTGACGACCGATCTGCAGAAGCTCGACTTTGCCAGCACCGGCACCGTGTCGCTAAGCCGGCCGGACAAGCTCCGGGCAACGCGAACCGGCGGTTTCGTCGACATGGAGATGGTCTTCGACGGCAAGACCTTCTCCGTGCTCGGAAAGGACATGGACAGCTACACGCAGGTGGAGATTCCCGGGAGCGTCGACGAACTCGTCGATCGCCTGAGGATCGACTACGGGATCGCGGCGCCGGGGGCCGACCTTCTTCTGTCTGATGTCTATGACGCGCTGATGGACAACGTCATCGACGTCAAGGATCTCGGCAGTGGCGTCGTCGCCGGTGTCGAGTGCAATCACCTCGCCTTCCGCACCGAGGGTGTCGACTGGGAAATCTGGATCGCGATGGGCGATGCTCCCTACCCGTGCCGTTATTCGGTGACCAGCAAGCTGGTGACCCTGGGGCCCCAGTATCGGGTCGCTTTCCGCGACTGGAAGACCGGGGCCGACGTCGCGAAGGACGATTTCGGCTTTGACCCCGGAAGCGCGGTCGAGGTGGATATCGCCGAGCTCGGCGATGTCGATGGCATCCCGGACCTGACCCCGGAAGGAGAGGACCAGTGAAGAGCTTCAAGAGAATGGCGGTGGTCGGACTCGCCGCGATCGTCGGGGTGACCGGTCTTGAAATCGGCGCCGAGCTGGGCATCCCCGGGGTCCCGAGCGTCGTCGGCGACGCCCAGGCCCGTGTCGGGCGCCCGCTGACTCCGGTCAGCTATGCCGGTGTCGCCCGCCGCACCTCGCGCCGGGTTGCGCGCCGCACCGCCTACCGGGTCGCGGCCCTTCCGCCGGGTTGCCCCTACGGCCCCTATTATGGTGGCTATTACTATTACTGCGGCGGCCGCTACTACCAGCAGGAAGGCAACGTCTACGTCCAGGTCGTGTTCGACTGACCGGATGATGCGCCGGGCCGCCGCATGAGACCGCATTGAATTCGGTCGCTTGCAGCGTCCAGGACACGATAGGATGCCCGGGCCGGCAGCGAGGGATCGCGGCCACCCGCGTGCCCCGCGGGCTTGAGGAAGCGTACGAGGACAATGCCCGTGTCTGGTGAGACCGCCGACCAACCGATAGAGCCGACGGCGCCCCGCGACCGCCCCTGGTGGCGTCCGGTGGTTGCCGGCGTGGCGGCCGTGCTGGCGGTTACGGTCACGATCGGCGCGGGCTACGAGCTGCTGGCGACCGGCACCCCTGTCGCGATCGCCGAGAGCGCCGATACGGCCGAGTTCGTCGGCAGCGAGACCTGCGCCTCTTGCCACGAGAGCGAGGCGAATCTCTGGCATCAGTCCCAGCATCGCCATGCGATGGACCATGCGACCGAGGAGACGGTGCTCGGCGACTTCAACGACACCACCTTCGAGAAGGACGGTGTCGTTTCGCGCTTCTTCCGCAAGGACGGCAAGTTCTTCGTCGAGACCGACGGTCCCGACGGGACGATCCAGCCCTTCGAGATCAAATACACCTTCGGGCTCGAGCCCCTCCAGCAATACCTGATCGAGTTCCCGGACGGCCGCATCCAGGCGCTGTCGATCGCCTGGGATACGCGGCCGAAAGAGAAGGGCGGCCAGCGCTGGTTCCACCTCTATCCGGACGAGGACATCCCGCACGACGACATCCTGCACTGGACGAAGCTCAACCAGAACTGGAACTTCATGTGCGCGGAGTGTCATTCGACCAACGTCCGCAAGAACTACGACGCCGAGACCGACACCTTCCACACCACCTGGTCGGAAATCAGCGTCGGATGCGAGACCTGCCACGGCGCCGGCGCGGCGCACGTCAAATGGGCTGAATCGCAGGAGAGCTGGTGGCCCTTCGGCAGGCAAGATGATCCGCAGAAGGGACTTGTCGTCGATTTCAACGAGCGGACGGATGTCAGCTGGACCCCCGATCCCGACACCGGCCTCCCTGTCCGCAGCAAGCCACCCAACCGCCTGCGCAAGGAGGTCGAGACCTGCGGCTTCTGCCATGCGCGGCGCTCCACCATCGCCGAGGACTGGGTGCCCGGCCGCTCGCTGTCGCAGACCGAGGCGGTGTCGCCGCTGTCGCAAGGGCTGTTCAGCGCCGACGGGCAGATGCTCGACGAGGTCTACAACTACGCCTCGTTCAAGCAGAGCAAGATGTTCGATGCCGGCGTCACCTGCAGCGACTGCCATGACCCGCACAGCGCCGAGCTGAAGCTCGACGGCGACGGCGTCTGTCTCCAGTGCCATGCTCCGGCGAAATACGAGGCCGCGAGCCACAGTCATCATGAGGGGATCGAACCCGAGATCGGCTGTCCGGCCTGTCATATGCCGCAGCGCACCTACATGGTGGTCGATCCGCGTCACGACCACAGCTTCCGCGTCCCGCGGCCGGACCTTTCGGTCAGCCTCGGCACGCCGAATGCCTGCAACGATTGCCACGCCGACAAGTCGGCCGAATGGGCCGCGGCGGCGGTCGAGAACTGGTTCGGGCCGAAGCGCGAAGGCTTCCAGACCTACGCGGCCGCCTTCGATGCCGCCTGGCACCAGAAGGCGGGCGCCCCCGGCCTGCTTGCGGACGTCGCCGGCAATCCCGCCGCGCCGGCGATTGCGCGGGCGAGCGCGCTGACCGAGCTTGCCTCGCGTCTCTCCCCGGCGAATATCGATCTCGCGCGGGCCGGCCTCAACGACCGCGATCCGATGGTGCGGATCGGCGCCCTCGACATGATCGAGAACCTGCCGGTGCAGCAGCGGTGGAATGCTGCCGGACCCCTTCTGGTCGACCCGATCCGCGGCGTGAGAACACGGGCCGCGTCGCTGCTCGGTGACGTGCCGCTTGAGCAGCTTGCGCCGGACGACCGCGCGCGGCTCGAAGGCGCGACCGCTGAATTCGTCGCCTCGCATCGGTTGAACGCCGATCGGCCCGAGTCGCGGTCCGCGCTCGGTTCCTTCTTCGTGAGCCAGGGGCGGGTCGACGACGCGGAAGCGGAATACCTCGCGGCCCTCCGCCTCAGCCCGCGCTACGCGCCGGCAACCGTCAATCTCGCCGATCTCTATCGGATGAAGGGCAACAATGAGCAGGCGGAGAAGGTCCTCCGCGACGGTATCGCCCTGTCACCGGACGATGCGGGCCTCCACCATGTGCTGGGGCTCACCCTTATCCGGATGCAGCGGCCGGACGAGGCGGTCGCGGAACTGGGGCGTGCCGTGGAACTCGACCCGGAAGATGCCCGCTACCTCTACGTCTATGCGGTCGGGCTGCATTCCACCGGCCAGGCGGCGGAGGCGATCGACCTGCTGGCGGCCTATGTCGCGGACCATCCCGAGAATCCGGACATGCTGATGGCGCTGGCGACCTTCAACCGGGATGCAGGCGATATCGAAGCCGCCCTGAAATATGCCGAGCAGCTACTGGCGCTCACGCCGAATGATCCGCAGGTCCGCGCCTTCGTCGAGGACCTCAGGAAGAGCCTGCCGTAGCGCGCCGAGGCGTGATCACTCGAATTCGAACGCCTGGCCGTCGGCTTCGAGCTGTTTCAGGGTCTTGCCGTCGCAGTCCTTGGCGCCTTCGCGGTGGAAGACGCCGTCCGCGGTTACCCGGGCAAGCTCCTGGCCAAGCGTCATGTAGATGGCGGAGCCGTCGTCATTGACGCGATGAAGGTAGCCGATCGACCGGAAATCCGACACATGACACACGATGGCGTCGGGATATCCATCGATCATCTCTGCCAGCGCGGGCGTGGCGAACAATGCGAGCGTCACGCCGATAGAGGCGGCGACCCGCCTCATGCCCAATCCAGTTTCCGCACGCATGTCGTCTCCTTCTCGAACAACCCGGTTCCCGGTCCTGCCTGTTCCCCGGCAAGGCCGCCGGCCACCGCGCGAGAGTATCGCCAAGACGTCTGCAGGGCCAGACAGCGGGGCGGGCGGGGTGTCGGAATGCCGCGCCGCCAGGGCCCTATCGCACTCGTTCGAGGAGGGCGATCAATCCGCGCAGGATGGCCGTCGGCGACGGCGGGCAGCCCGGGACGTGGATATCGACGGGGACCACGCTGGCAACCCCGCCGGTGACGGCATAGCTGCCGGCGAAGATGCCGCCGTCGAGCGCGCAGCCGCCGACCGCCATCACCCATTTCGGATTCGGCGTCGCATTGTAGGTGCGCTCGAGCGCTTCCCGCATGTTCCCGGTCACCGGTCCCGTCACCATCAGCACGTCGGCATGGCGCGGCGAGGCGACGAAATTCAGCCCGAAGCGCTGGAGATCGTAGAAGGCGTTGGAGAGAGCATGGATTTCGAGTTCGCAGCCGTTGCACGAGCCGGCATCGACCTCGCGGATGGCAAGGCTCCGGCCGAGCCTGCGGCGGGCCGCCTTGTCCACGGCGCGGGCGAGTTCGGCCGTCTCGCCGTCCTGCGGCAGCGGCGGTGTCTCGGTCAGCGGTCGACGCAGGCTGTCGAGGAGGATCTTCCGCATCACAGGTCGTGTCCCGAATAGGAGCAGTTGAACGACTTGTTGCAGAGCGGGAAGTCGGCAACGATGTTGCTCTCGATGACGGCTTCCAGCAGCGGCCACTGGAACCACGAGGGATCGCGCAGGCGGCAATTCGCGACGGTGCCGTCGCCGGAGAGCCGGACCCAGGCCAGGATGTCGCCACGGAAGCCCTCGACCAGCGCGAGGCCTTCACCGCTCTGTGCCGGGATATCCCGCATCAGCTCGCCGGCCGGCAGGGCCGCCAGGATTTGCTCGATGATCAGGAGGCTCTGCTGGACCTCCTCGATCCGGATCCAGACCCGCGCATTGACATCGCCTTCGTCGCGCGTCGGCACCGCGAAGGTGAGCTCGTCATAAGGCGGATAGGGAACGGTCTTGCGGGCATCGAAGCTTCGGCCGGCGCCACGCCCGACATATCCGCCAGGCGCGAAGCGGCGCGCGAGTTCCGGCCGCAGGTGCCCGGTCCCGACCGTCCGGTCCTGGAGCGATGCGGTCCGGTCGTAGAGCTGGATCAGCCGCGGGAAGGCCTTGCGGATGATGTCGATCAGGTCGCGGAGCGCGGTAGCGTCGGAAGCATCGAGATCGGCGGTCACACCGCCCGGGACGATCCGGTCCATCATCAGCCGATGCCCGAAGGCGCTGTCCGCGAAGCGGAGCACCCGCTCGCGCAACACGGCGCAATGGGCGAGCATGATGGAGAAGGCGGCGTCGTTGCAGATCGCGCCGATATCGCCGAGGTGGTTGGCCAGCCGCTCCAGCTCGGCCATCAGCGCGCGGAGGTATCGCGCCCGCGGCGGCGCCTCGCAATCGGCCGCCGCCTCGACGGCGCGGGCGAAGGCGAGCGCATAGGCGACCGTCGAATCCCCGGAAACCCGGCCCGCGAGCTTCGCCGCCTTTTCGAGGTCGGCGCCAATCAGCAGCCCTTCGATTCCCTTGTGGACATAGCCGAGGCGCTCTTCCAGCCGCACCACCGTCTCGCCGTTGGCGGTGAAGCGAAAATGTCCGGGCTCGATGATGCCGGCATGGAC
>JAGRKY010000648.1 GCA_020442095.1 Bauldia sp. | reverse complement strand
CCGCCCGCCTTGCCGCGCCATTCGCCGGACGCGAGATAGCTCTCCATGTCCTCCCGCGACAGCCGCTTGAAGCGGACGCGGGTCTCGACCAGCCGCTGGCGCATCTGGCCGGCGGCATTGGTCAGCACGAGACCGGTATAGACGCGGTGGGAACGGCCCGACAGCAGCCGCAGGCACGCGGCCGCCTCATCGATCCGTTCGGCCTTGGGGAGGCAGCGCCGGCCGACGCCCACCACCGTATCGGCGGTCAGCACCAGCGCGCCGGCGAGTTCCTCGTCGCCCTTCAGCAGGGCGGTCGCGGCGGCCGCCTTCTCCCGCGCCAGGCGCTTGGCGAGATTGCGCGGCAGCTCGTGCCGCTTCGGTGTCTCGTCGATCGATGTCGGCATCAGCCGGTCCGGCTCGACGCCGATCTGATTGAGAAGTTGAAGCCGGCGCACCGAGCCCGATGCGAGAACCAGTTTCAGACGTCCCGGCATGTCATGGTCCTGCGACGGCGCCGGCAAGCGGCGGTGCGTCGTCTATTTGAAACGGTAGGTGATCCGACCCTTGGTCAGATCATAGGGTGTCATCTCGACCAGAACCTTGTCGCCGGCCAGGACGCGAATACGATTCTTCCTCATACGGCCCGCCGTATGCGCGATGATCTCGTGATCGTTTTCAAGTTTCACTCGGAAGGTCGCGTTGGGAAGCAGTTCGGAGACAACCCCGGGGAACTCGATGATTTCTTCCTTGGCCATGCGGTTCCTGTCTGGCAGCAGCGCAGAAAAATCGCCGGGACGGTAGCCGATTAGCGCGCGGTTGTGAACCGGATCATGCTTCCTGCCGGTCACGCCAGTTGAGCGCGCAAACCAGCGTGAAGAGCCGGCGCGCGGTGTCGAAATCCATGTCGATCTTGCCCTGCAGCCTCTCCCGCAGGAGCGTCGCGCCTTCGTTGTGGATGCCGCGCCGTCCCATGTCGATCGCCTCGAAGCGGGCGGGCGACATCTTGCCCTCGGCCGACTCGTAGCTCTGGCAGATCATGAAATAGTCGCGGATGACCCGCGACAGCGGATTGAAGGACAGGATATGGCGGGCGACCGGCGCTCCGTCCTCGTCGGTTATGTCGAGGGCGAGCTTGCGGTCGGCGAGCGAAAGCTTGAGCCGAAAGGCACCCTCCCCGCCCGCCGGGACGAAGTGGTTGTCGGCGGTGACGATGTCGTGCATCGCGATCTGCCGCTCGGCCTCGAGGAAGGGGGCGGCGGCGAGCGCCGCGGGATCGATCTCGACCTCGACCAGCCTGCCCGAGCGCATCTCCGCTACCTCGATCATCGCGCCCGCCTAGCGGTTCATCCGGATCGACACCGAGCGGGCATGGGCGTCGAGCCCTTCGGCCTTTGCGAGCGTGATCGCCGCCGGACCGAGGGCGCCAAGCTGCTCGGGGCCGAGCTTCAGCAATGTCGTCCGCTTGATGAAATCGAAGACCGAGAGGCCGGAGGAGAATCGCGCCGAGCGGGCGGTCGGCAGGACGTGATTCGGGCCGCCGACATAGTCGCCGATCACCTCCGGCGTATAGCGGCCGAGAAACACCGAGCCGGCATTGCGGACCCGGGCGAGCAGCGCTTCCGGCTCCGCCACGGCGAGTTCGAGATGCTCCGGCGCGACCCGGTTGGAGAGCGCGACCCCGGCGTCGAGCGAGCCGACAAGGATGATCGCTCCATGGTCGCGCCAGCTCGCGGCGGCGACCTCGCCGCGCGGCAGCGTGGCGAGCTGACGCTCGACCGCCTCGGCGACGCTTGCCGCGAGCTCTTGCGAATCGGTAACGAGGATCGATTGCGCCGCGGTATCGTGCTCGGCCTGGGCAAGGAGGTCGGCGGCGATCCAGTCGGGGTCGTTGTCGCCATCGGCGATGACCAGCACCTCCGACGGGCCGGCGATCATGTCGATGCCGACCTGGCCGAAGACCAGCCGCTTGGCCGCGGCGACATAGGCGTTGCCCGGGCCGACGATCTTGGCGAC
>JAGRKY010000647.1 GCA_020442095.1 Bauldia sp. | reverse complement strand
CGCCGGCGGCCTGGGTATGGACCAGCGCCACCAGCCCGGTCGCCGCCTTCGCCCGCGTCGGCAGCGCGAGGCTCCCCGCCGTCCCGGCAACCAGCGCCGCGCCGGCCGAGGTCTTCAGGAAGCTCCGCCGCGAAAGCGGCCGCTTCATCTCCGTCTCGAATTTCTTGTCCATCTGGCTCCCCTCTGTTGCCGCGCGTCCGCTCACAGGACCGCGGATTGTTGATGGTCCCTGTTTCAGGTCATGCGATAGCGACGCCGCGGGCTACCGCGGTGCGTCGGGATTCCGGCAAGGGCAGGAAGGCGGGCGCTGGTCGAAGGGGTCCGTCCGCTTGCTGGCGGCAGGGCGACATCGCGAGCGTGTCGGGGCCTGAGGCTGCAGTCCGCAGTGCCAGTTCGCACCGAGCCGTCCTTCGTTCTACGCAGCAACCGTGACGATAGCCGCATCCTGACCAAAGCGTCAACTTTTTCCGGACCCAAAACCTGACGCCTCCGTCAACTTTTTCCGGAAGCCCGGGGCGGCGCCCGTCGCCGCCCGGGGATTCGCCCTAAGCCCCGTCCTCGACGATGGTGATCGCCTGCTCCGGGCAGGTCTCCACCGCGTCGAGCGCGTCGTCCTCGAGATCGGCCGGCAGCGGATCGATCAGCACCCGCGCCTTGCCGTCGGAATCGTCGAGGGCGAACAACTTGTCCGAGGTGAAATAGCAGAGGCCGTGCCCCTGGCAGACGTCGCGGTCGACCCTGACATGCTTCGCCATCGTCGTGCCTCCCTGTTAAGCCGCCGCCCGCCGCCGGGACCCCGGCGTGAAGGTGATCGGCACCTTGCGGCGGCCGAAGACGATGCCGATCGTATCGGCCTCGACCACCTCGTCGAGCGAAACCTCGAAATCGGGAATCCGGTCGAGGACCTGGTCGAGCACGATCCGAAGCTCGATCCGCGCCAGCGTCGAGCCGAGGCAGCGATGGGCGCCGATGCCGAAGGTCATGTGCCGGTTCGGCGTCCGGTCGAGGACCAGCTCTTCCGCCGTGTCGCCGAACACCGCCGCATCGCGGTTGGCGCTCGCCCACAGCATGAACACCGTGTCGCCGGCGGCGATTGCTTCGCCCCCAACCTCGGCATCCTCGGTCACCGTCCGGGCGAAGCCCTGGACCGGCGCGTCGTAGCGCAGGAATTCCTCGATCGCCTTGGGGAGCAGCGCCCGGTCGGCGGCGAGCCGGTCGCGGAGGTCGGGACGGCGGCCGAGCGCAACGAAGATGTTGCTGAGCGCCGCCATCACCGTGTCCATGCCGCCGAAGATCACCATGCGGACGAGGTCGATCACCTCCTCGCGGGTGGTCGCGACGCCGCGATAGTCGGAGGCGAGGAGCGACGAGATCATGTCGTCGCGGGGCTTCGCGATCCGGGCATCGACCTCGTTGACGATCCGCTCCGAAAAGGCCTGGATCGCCTTCGTCGCCGCGGCATTCTCCGGGGTCCCCGGCCGCGAATAGCTGCCGGCATGGATCGGGTCGGCGAAGACCCGCCATTCGCTCGGGTCGAGGCCGAGCAGCTCCATCGTCGTGCTCGACGGCACCGGATTGGCGAGCTCGGTGACGATGTCGGCTTCGCCGCGCTCGATGAAGGCGTCGATCGACCGGGCGACGACGTCCTCGATGAAGGGTTCCAGCGTCTTCAGGTGGCCCGGCGCGAAGAAGGGGATGAGCAGCGAGCGGAAGCGCTCGAGCTCCGGCGGGTCGGATTGCAGCGGGATCAGCCGGCCGACATTGGTCGGCGGCACCACCACCTCGCGGGCCGAGGAGAAGACCCGGTCGTTCCGCGCCACCTCGAAGACGTCGTCATAGCGCGACAGCAGCCAGTAGCCGCCATGGGAGGCGGAATGCGCGACCGGGCAGCGACCGCGCATCTCGCGATAGAGCGCGTATTTCTTCTCGTTGAAGTCCGGCGCATGATGATCGAAGTCGATCTCATCCATCGGTCCGCTCCAAGCCGCCATCCGCTCCTGCCGCCACCGTCACAGCTCGGTGTTGAACGGCACCTTGAGCG
>JAGRKY010000646.1 GCA_020442095.1 Bauldia sp. | reverse complement strand
CATCATCGCCACGACCTTGCCGAAGTCGGGGATGAAGCGGCCGAGCACGCCGGTCTCGTTCATCGCCCTCAGCACCACCTCCGGCTGGCGATGGGACGAGACGATCTCGAGGAACAGGCGGTTCGCCTCCTCGTTCTCCCTCAGCCCGGCATCGACCAGGTGGAGCGAACGGGCGATCTCCTGCAGCGCGTCGGGATGGAAGGCGAGATTATACTTGTCGGCGAGATGGAAGATGCGGATGAGGTTGACCGGGTCGTTGCGGAAGACCTCCTCGCCCGCCGTGCTGATCCGCTCGTTGTCGACGACGAAATCGGTCGAGCCCGGGATCTTGCGGCGGCGGCGCTTGTCGAGGCCGAGAAGGCGGCTCAGCGCCGGCACCGGCTTGCCTTGGTGCTCCTCGAGCTCGGCGCAGAAGATGCGGGTCAGATCCCCCACCTCCTTGGCGACCAGGAAGTAGTGCTTCATGAAGCGCTCGACATCCTTGAGGCCGGGATGGGTCGTGTAGCCGAGCCGGATCGCCATGTCCTGCTGGACGTCGAAGGTAAGGCGCTCGTCGGAGCGGTTGGTTAGGAAATGGAGGTGGCAGCGCACCGCCCAGAGGAAATCCTCGCATTTGCGGAAGCGGCCGAGCTCCGCCCGCGAGAAGAGGCCGGCCTTGACCAGCGCCTCGTTCGAATTGACCCGGTAGTAGTATTTGGCGATCCAGAACAGCGTGTGGAGGTCGCGGAGACCGCCCTTGCCGTCCTTGACGTTGGGCTCGACCAGATAGCGCGAGGCGCCCTGCTGCTTGTGGCGCTGGTCGCGCTCGGCAAGCTTGGCAGCGATGAATTCGGGGCCCGTGCCCTTCACCACCTCCTCGTCGAAGCGCTTCACCAGTTCGTCATGCAGCGCCTTGTCGCCCCACAGGTAGCGCGACTCGAGCACCGCGGTGCGGATCGTCATGTCGGACCGCGACAGGCGGATACAGTCGGTGACGCTGCGGGTGGCGTGGCCGACCTTCAGGCCGAGATCCCAGAGGAGATAGAGGATGAACTCGACGACGCTCTCGCCCCAGGGGGTCTGCTTGTAGGGCAGCAGGAAGAGGAGATCGACGTCGGACCCCGGGGCCAGCGTGCCGCGCCCGTAGCCGCCGACGGCGACGATGCCGAGGCGCTCGCCCGAGGTCGGGTTGTCGACCGGGTAGACATAGGCGACGGCGAAATCGTGGATGGCGCGGATCAGCATGTCCTGGAGATCGGACAGGCGCCGGGCGCATTGCGTCCCCTTGCCGTCCGCCTTCAGCCGCTTCTCGGCCTCGATGCGTCCGTCGGCCATCGCCTGCCTGAGGACGGCAAGCATCCCGGCCCGCGCCTCGGGCGACATCTGGCCCGGCTTGTCGCTCGCGAATTCGGCAAGGGCCGCGTTGAGCTTCTCTTCGTCGATCAGGGCCTCAGTCACTTTTGTCCAAATGCCAATCGGTTATTATCGATAAGTCGCGGAACCTAACGCGCTTTCGGCCGCGGCGCCATGCCCTGTCGATTACCCGGCAAGGCCGCCCGAGCGGTGGCGGGCGATGAGGTCGCGATAGACGAAATAGCTCTCCTTCGGCGTCCGCGCCTGCGTCGCGAAGTCGACATGCACCATCCCGAAACGCCTCGTATAGCCCTGAATCCATTCAAAGTTATCGAAAAGGCTCCATACCATATAGCCGCGGATATCGGCGCCTTCGGCGCGGGCGCGCAAGGTCGCCTCGACATGGCGGCGGATATAGTCGGCACGATGAGGGTCGCGGATCATATCGCCGTCCGGCACCTCGTCGCCATCGCCGAAGCCGGCGCCGTTCTCGGTGATCATCACCGGCGGGTTGCCGTATTCGTCGCGGATGCGCAACAGAAGATCGTGCAGCGCCTCCGGCCGGACCGGACCGTTGAAGGACTTCACCGCGTCGGGATTGGTGTCGCGGTCGATGCCGAGCGGACCGGCCGGATCGTAGCGGACATAGGCGGGCGAGTAGAAATTGACCCCGACGAAATCGACCGGGTTGGCGGCGATCGTCGCCATGTCCGCCTCGGGCACGACGAAGTCGGGGTTCTCGGCCTGCAGCGCGGCGATCGCTTCGCCCGGGTAGCTTCCCTTGAAGACCGCATCGAGCGGCCAGCGGTTGATCACCGCGTCGGTCAGCCGGGCCGCGGCGACGTTCCGCGGATCCTCCGGAGCGATGGTGACGGTCGGGTAGAGCGGCAGGGCGATGCCGATCATCCCCTCCTGCCCGCGCCGCCGGAACGCGGCGACCGTCTCGGCATTGGCGAGCAGAAGGTTGTGCATCGCCGGCGCCTGGCGGCCGTATTGCTCGCTGGTGAAACGGTAGGGTTCGGACCGCCCGGCGCGCATGTTTTCGGCGATCAGGTCCATGTAGAAGATGTCGATGAAGGGCTCGTTCATCGTGATGAAATGGCGGACGCGGTCGCCGAGCGC
>JAGRKY010000645.1 GCA_020442095.1 Bauldia sp. | reverse complement strand
GTCGACCGCGGCAAGATCTACGCGCTGGAGCGATTCGGCCCGTCCCCGTATATCGACGCCGAGCGCATCGCAGCCTCGATCGAGATGACCCGCTTTCCCGTGCCCAACGACGTGATCCACACCGCGACCGAAACCGAGGGGTCCCTGGTTCGCGCCGCCGACCTGATCGGCCAGATGGCCGATCCGTTCTACCACCGCAAGATCAATGCGCTTTACCTGGAATTCGTAGAGACCGGCGACGCCAAGCGGCTCGGCTACGAAAACCCCGCCGACCTCATCGACAAATACCCGGAATTCTTCTGGGGCCACGTCCAGCCGTTCATCGGGCCGGCATTGCGCTATCTGGAGCTCACCACCGAAGGAAAGCAGTGGATCGCCGCGCTCAACTCGAATGTCTTCCAGATCGAGCATAGCCGCCGCGTGGTCGGCCCCTTTTCCGGGGCTTGCTAGCGGCCGGGCGTCGACAGGCTAGAACTCGCGGCCGATCAAACGGTCGACGGAGATGCTCCCGCCGCCCTTGACCGCGAACATCAGCAGGACGATCGCCCAGAGGGCGGAGAACTCGACACCACCGGGCTCGACATAGAAGCCGAACGGCAGGTGGACGGTGATCGCCGCCGTCCCGGTGGTGATCGCCGCGGCAAGCGCTGCCGGCCGGGTGAGAAAACCGACCGCGATACAGGCTCCGCCGAGGACCTCGACAAGACCGACGGCGATCATCAGCGGCACGGCCGGCTCGAGGCCGATCGCGTGGAAGAACGCGATCATGTCCTCCTGGCTGCCGGTTATGCCGAAGAGCTTCCACAGGCCGTGGGGAATGAGGAAGGCGCCGGCCACGAAACGGGTCAGCGCATAGGCCGGCTCGGACAGCACGGCGTAGATCGGTGCGAATACGGGAAGGATGAGGCGCATCGGCTGGTCTCCGCCAATTCGACGTCGCCAATCTAGCATGGGCGCGGCCGACAATCCTCGCCGGCGTGGAACCCGCCGTCAGGACGCCACAGGCAGCCCGGCGGCCTCGATCGCCATGGCCTGACGCTTCGCCAGTTCGTCCTCGTCGAAGGCGTCGATCGCTTCGGCGAAGAGGCGGTGGAAATTGAGCTCCGCCCTGAGATGCAGCATGACCGAGCCGAGGCCGATCGCGGCGCGGTCCATCAGCACGAATTCCCGCGGCACGGTGATCGGCGGGCCCGCCTTGAGCCCCTGCTTCACCTTCCACGCCTCGCGGCGGCCATAGGCGGCCGGATCGATACCGTCGGCGATCGTCCGCACCCGGTCGTCGATCAGCGGCGAATAGATGAAGCGTGCCCAGATGTTGAGGATGTCGATCTGGTCGTTGCTGAGGCTGGTGAAGCCCCAGCGCCGGTAGGCCTCGACAACCCGGTCGCGGTCATCGTCGCGGAAGCCGTGATAGAGCTCGACCACGCCGCTGACGAAGCGGGGCGAGAAGATCCGGATGCAGCCATAGTCGAGGAGGTTGATCCCGCCCGGTCGCCCGTCCTCCTCGAAGACGCTGTAGTTGCCGAGATGCGGGTCGCCATGGATGATTCCGTGCGTCGCGAAGGGATGCCACCACGCCCGGAACATCGCCTCGGCAATCCGGTTCCGGTCCTCCAGGTCATGCTGGAGAAACGACATAAGCGGCGCGCCGTCGAGCCATGTCATCGTCAGCAGGCGCCCGGTCGAGAGTTCGGCAACCGTGTCCGGCACATGGATCAGCGGCTCTTCCTTCAGCGCCGTACCGTAGAGGGCGGCGTTGCGCGCCTCGCGGCGATAGTCGAGTTCCTCGCGCAGCCGCTCCGACAGCTCCTTGGCAATCTCGGTGGTGTCGATCTCGGGATTGAAGCGCCGCTGCAGGGCGAAGATGACGCCGAGCTGGCCAAGGTCCGCCTCCACCGCCGACTGCATGTCCGGGTATTGCAGCTTGCAGGCAAGGTTGCGGCCGTCGAGACCGACCGCGCGATGAACCTGGCCGAGCGAGGCGGCCGCCGAGGGCGTGTCGTCGAAGGATGCGAATCGCTGCCGCCAGTCGGGACCGAGTTCCGCCCGCATCCGCCGCTTGACGAATGCCGGCCCCATCGGCGGCGCGGACGCCTGGAGCTTCTGGAGCTCGGCCGCATATTCCGGCGGCAACAGGTCTGGGACGGTCGACAGAAGCTGGGCAAGCTTCATCATCGGACCCTTGAGGCCGCCGAGCGCGGCCATCAGCTCCGCCGCGTTGCGCTGGTCGCCGAATTCACGGCCGAACAGCCGCGCGCCGGCCATCTTCGCCGCGACGCCGCCGACATTGGCGCCGACGCGGGCATAGCGGCCCACACGGCGGGAAAGGCGATTCTTCTCCGGATCCGAAGCGTCGTTCATCGCCGCTA
>JAGRKY010000644.1 GCA_020442095.1 Bauldia sp. | reverse complement strand
CGACCAGCAGCCGGCGGTTGGAGCTCGGGCCCGTCCGGCCCGCCGGCAGCACGCCATGCATCGTCCCGGCGGCGTCCATCCGCACGCTCATGCCGGCGCGGCGCATCCATTCGCCGACCAGCCGCGCCGCTTCGCGATGTTCCTCGGTGAGATAGAGACGGGTCAGCTTGCCGGGCTCGGCGGTGATCGATGCGAGGGTATCGATCATCGCCTGCGCACGCTCGCCGAGGGACCGCTCCGCCTCGCTCATTCAGTGACCCGGTCTTCGAGGCGGAAGCGGACGATGCGGCAGACCTGCTCGAGGGCGGTGACAAGTTCCTGTTCGGGGGTATTCCCGACCCGCGCCTCGAAGGCGGCGAGGATGTCGTGCTTGGTGGCGCCACGCACGGCGAGGATGAAGGGGATGCCGTGCCGGTCCCGATAGGTCGTGTTGAGGCTGGTGATCCGCTCGAATTCCTCCGGCGTCAGGCTGTCGAGCCCGGCGCCGGCCTGCTCGCGTGAGGAATCCTCGGTGAGTTCCCCCGCCACGGCCGCCCGGCCGGCGAGATCCGGATGGGCACGAAGCAGGTCGTGCTGGCGGTCGACGCCCGCCTCGCCGATCGCCGCCTGGAAGGCCGCGACCAGCTCGTCGAGCCCGGCAAATGGCCGCCGCGCTGCGGCGTCCTCGGCAACCCAGGGCGAAAGCTCGGCGACATCGCCGAATGTCTCGACGAATTCGCCGACCTCCATGAGGTTGACGGTTTCAAGCGGCAGCGGCTCCGCGGCCATGGCATCCTCGCTCTCTGACGATGCCTTTTGTTTACCGGCTCAGGATGAAAGCGCCAAGCTTGCGCCTTTCCTCCTCGGTGATCCCGGTCTCGTTGCCGAGCGGCATGGCGTCGCCGTTGACCGCCTGGACCATGATCTGCTCGCCATGCTTGCGGATGTCGTCGATCGACACCAGCACCACGTCCTTGGGCGGCACATCGAAGCCCTCGTGGCTTGGCCGCGGCGAATGGCACATGACGCAATGGCGGGCGACGATGGTCAGCACCTCGCCCTCGCTCACCTCCATTCCGGCGAGCCCCGGATCGGTGCGCGGCGCCGTGACGTAGATCGCGGCGATCAGTGCGACGGCGGTGACCGGCAGCGCCCACCAGAACCTGGTGATCGGGTCATGAGCGTCGTGGCGGTTGATGAAATGGCGGGTTCCGCCGCCGATGACGAGGATCAGCGCGATCACCAGCCAGGTCTCGCCGGTGCTGGCGAGCATCGGATAGTGGTTGCTGACCATCATGATCAGCACCGGCAGGGTCAGGTAGTTGTTGTGGACCGAGCGCTGCTTGCTGACCGCGCCGAGCATCGGATCGGGAGCCTGCCCGGCGAGCAGCGCGGCGGTTACCTTCTTCTGGTTGGGGATGATCACCCCGAAGACGTTGACCGCCATGATCGTGCCGACGAAGGCGCCGACATGGATCAGCGCCCCGCGTCCCGAGAAGACGTGGCTGAAAACATAGGCCGCCGCGACGATCAGCACGAAGACCGCGACGGCAAGGACGCCGGTATTGCGGCCGATAATCGACCGGCAGAGCCCGTCATAGATGAACCAGCCGGCGGCCAGCCCGAGCAGCGAGATCACCACCGCCTGCGACGGCAGCATCGGCAGCACCGCCGGGTTGATGAGGAAGGTGTTGGCGTTCCAGTAATACTGGAAGACGAGGAGGCCGAAGCCGGTCACCCAGGTGAGATAGGCCTCCCACT
>JAGRKY010000643.1 GCA_020442095.1 Bauldia sp. | reverse complement strand
CGGCACCTACCAGATGCAGAACGAGCACGGTGACCTCTTCTCGATCGACATTCCTGCCTTCTCGCTCGATCTTCCCGACCAGCAGAAGACCATCAACTGATCCGCCGGCCGGGAGGCGAAGCGATTTCGGCCGGACCAGACGCACCATGGAAAGAAGCGATCCTGGACCGGTTCCGGCTCGGAGCCGGCGACCTGCTCGGAGCCGGATCGGAATCCTGGGTCTATGCGCTCGACGACGAGCGCATCCTGCGTATCCGCCGGCAACCAGCGGAGCTTGACCGGCTTCGGGCGCTGGCGTCCTTTCTCGAGCGGATCGCGGGGCGACTGCCCTTCGACACACCCGAAATCCTGTCGATCGAGGCCGATGGCGCCACCATCGAGCGGCGACTGGCCGGGCGTCCGATGACGGAGGCGTTGAACCGGCTGGAAGGCGATGGACGCCGGCGCGCCTTGAGCAACTATTTCGGGGCGGCGGTGGCGATCCGTTCGATCACCATGGATGACCAGCCGTTTGGCGCCCTCCTGGATCCCGACAAAGGGACGGCGCCCGGCTGGCGGACCTTCCTGTCGGCAAGCATCGACCGCTCCGCCATGCGCTACCAGGCCCGGTTGGAAGCGGCCTTCGGCAACGTCGCGACGCTGGTCGACAAGGCGCGGGAGCGGCTCGCCGCCGTTCCCGAGAGCCCCGACAAGACGCTGGCGCACGGCGATTTCCTGCCGGGCAACGTGATGATCGGCGATGACCTCGAGGTCTCCGCCGTGCTCGACTTCGGGGCCTGGACGCTGGTCGCCGAGCCGTCCTACGACGCGACCGGCGCCGCGATGTTCTGCGAGGTCACCAACGAGTGCCGGCCAGCCGACTGGACCTTCCTGCGCTCCCTCCTGCTTGACGGCAGCAACCAGGCGGCGATCGACGTGATGACGGCCTACCGGGTGTATTTCGCCTTCACGCTGTTCGACCCGATGGACGCAGCCGGCCTCTACCCGAAGCTCTACCCGTGGAATGTCAGGACGCTCGGCGGGCTCTCCGACGGCACGGTCGGAGACTGGGTTCAGGAATCCGGCGTGAACTGACCGGGATCGAAGCGGTATTTCGTGCCGCAGAATTCGCACGTCACCAGGATCTCGCCATTGTCGATGCTTTCGGCGATCTCCTCGGCCGAAAAGCTGCCGAGAAGGCCGGCAACCTTGTCCCGGGAACAGGAACAGCGATTGATGACCGGCGTCGCCGCGAAAACACGGACGCCGCGCTCGTGGAACAGGCGATAGAGGAGGCGCTCGGAGGGCACCGCCGGATCAGTCAATTCATGATCCTCGATCGTGGCGGCCAGCGACTGTGCCTCGACCCATGCGTCATCCTCGTCGACGGGACCGATCTCGATGCCCTCCGGCACGTCGCCGCCCGGCAGGTCGGCGGGTGTCATCCGGCTCGACGCCTGCGGCAGAAACTGGACGATCAATCCGCCGGCCCGCCAGGTCTTCCGCATCGTTCCGTCTTCGTCACGGTCATGGAGCTCGGCGACAGCGAGGCGAATCCGCGTCGGAATTTGCTCCGACTGACGGAAATAGACATGGCCGGCTTCCTCGAGGGTGCCGCCGTCGAGGGGCACGATGCCCTGGTAGCGGCTCATCTCGGGCCCCTGGTCGATGGTCATCGCCAGAACGCCCTTGCCGAGCAGACCGGAGGGATCCTTCAGCCCCTCCTTTTCGGCACTCGCCACGCGATCGGCATCGAAACGCGCATAGCCGCGAAGAGCGCCATCGGTGTGGTAGTCGGCCACCAGCATGTCGACCGGTCCGTCCGTGTCGGTCTGAAGGATGAACTTGCCGTCGAATTTGAGCGACGCGCCGAGCAGCACCGTCAGGACCAGCGCTTCGGCGAGCAGCTTCGAGACCGGGTCGGGATAACCGTGGCCGGAAAGGATCGCATCGAGCGTCGGGCCCATCTGGATCGCGCGGCCCCGCACGTCAAGCGCCGCCACCTCGAAGGGAAGCGACGCGTCATCGCCGGCCGGCGCGACGGTCTGGACCCCGGTTTCCGTCACAGCCCGCGATCCACCCCGAAGCACCATGCAAGGACGCCCTTCTGGGCGTGGAGGCGGTTCTCGGCCTCGTCGAAGACGACCGACTGCGGGCCGTCGATGACCCCGGCCGTCACCTCCTCGCCGCGGTGGGCGGG
>JAGRKY010000642.1 GCA_020442095.1 Bauldia sp. | reverse complement strand
CGCCGACAATGACGATCTTAACGGCCTCGCCGGCAACGACAAGCTGATCGGTGGCATCGGCCAGGACGATCTCGACGGCGGCAGCGGCCGGGACCGGCTCAAGGGCGGCCCCGACAACGATCGCCTCGACGGCGGCAGCGAGTCGGATATCCTGTCGGGTGGCGGCGGCTCCAACCAGTTCGTCTTCTCGACGGCGCTGTCGGCGAAGAACATCGACCGGATCACCGACTTCAAGGTCGGTTTCGATTCGATCGAGCTGTCGCACAAGGTCTTCGGCGCGCTCCCGGTCGGCGCGCTTTCGGCGTCCGAGTTCCATCAGGGCTCAAGTGCCAAGACAGCCGATCAGCACGTCATCTACAATGCGAAGCGCGGCCTTCTGATCTACGACTCGAACGGCAACGCCAAGGGCGGCGACCACGTCTTCGCCAAGCTCGATGCCCACCTCTCGCTGAGCGACACCGACTTCCTGATCATCTGACCCCGATCTTCACGGCAGGATGAGTATCGCCCGGAAATCGTTGACGTTGGTCAGCGTCGGGCCGGTCACCACCAGGTCGCCGAGGGTCGCGAAGATCGAATAGCAGTCGTTGCCATCCATCATCGCCGGGACGTCGAGGCCGAGGTCGCGCGCCCGCGCCAGCGTGTCCGGCGTGACGATCGCACCGGCATTGTCCTCGCTGCCATCGATGCCGTCGGTATCGGCGGCGAGCGCGTGGATGCCGGGCGTTTCCCCGAGCCCGAGCGTCAGCCCGGCGAGGAATTCGACATTACGGCCGCCACGGCCGGTGCCGCGCACGGTCACGGTCGTTTCGCCGCCGGAAAGCAAGATGGCGGGCGCCGCGACGGGCTGGCCATGGGCGTGGGCGGAGAGGGCGATCCCGGCCATCGTCCGGCCGACCTCGCGCGCCTCGCCCTCGATCGCATCGCCGAGGATCAGGGACGTGATTCCCGCCTCGCGGGCGACCCCGGCCGCGGCCTCGAGGCTCGCGAGCGGCGAGGCGATGATCATCGACGACGCGTTGCCGAGGCGTTCGTCGCCGGGCTTCGGCGTCTCGTCACTCGCGGCGGCAAGGTGGGCGGCGACCGCCGGCGGCGGGTCGATGCCGTAGCGGGCGAGGATCGCCCGGGCGTCGGCGAAGGTGGTCGGGTCGGCGACGGTCGGCCCCGAGGCGATGACGCTCGGATCGTCGCCCGGCACGTCGGAGATCAGCAGGCTGACCATGCGGGCGGGGTAGGCCGCCGCGGCGAGCCGTCCGCCCTTGATCGCCGAGAGGTGCTTGCGCACCGTATTCATCGCCGTGATGTCGGCGCCGGAGGCGAGGAGGGCGCGGTTGACCGCCTGCTTGTCGGCGAGCGTCAGGCCTTCGGCGGGGAGCGCGAGCAGCGCCGAGCCGCCGCCGGAGATGAGACAGAGGACGAGGTCGTCCGGACCGGCGGTCCCGACAAGTTCCAGAATCCGCCGCGCCGCATCCTCTCCCCGCGCGTCGGGCACCGGGTGCGAGGCTTCGACGATCTCGATCCGCCGGCAGGGCACGCCATGGCCGGTGCGGGTGACGACCAGCCCCTCGAGCGGTCCCTGCCAATGGTCCTCGACCGCCTTCGCCATGGCCGCCGATGCCTTGCCGGCGCCGACGACGATGGTTCGTCCGGCGGGCGGCGGCGGCAGGTTGGCCGGCACCACCTTGTCGGGAAGCGCTGCCGCGACGGCGGCGTCGAGAAGCGCGGTCAGGAACGCGCGCGGATCGTTGCTGGCGGTCATTGCCTTATAGCGGTCAGCGTGTGGATGATGCCGGAAAGCTCGGCGAGGCCCTTCAGCCGGCCGACATAGGAATAGCCGGGGTTGGTGTTGCGGACCGGGTCGGCATGGAGCAGGTGGCCATGGTCCGGCCGCATCGGGATCGCGGTGTCCGCGCGGCCTTCTTCGCGGCGGCGGTCTTCCTCGTCGAGGATCGCGGCGCAGAGCGAGACCATGTCGG
>JAGRKY010000641.1 GCA_020442095.1 Bauldia sp. | reverse complement strand
GTTTGTCGGCCAGTTCGCCGTCAAAGCCGGCCGGGTCGGCGTAGCCGGTCCACTCCTCAATGGAGAGATACGGCGCGTCGGGCTTCGTCCAGATGGCGAAGTGCGGGAAGTTCTCGGTGTCGACGACGATGGCGCTGCCGGCGCCATCCTCGAAGCGGAGGGAACGGCTGTTGGAATTGAAGAAGCACAGCGGCCGCGCCTGAAAGAGCCCTTCGGGCAGGGCGAGGCGGCGGCCATCGAGCGGCACGCGAACCTTCGACTTGAGGAACCCCGCGCCCGGCCCGACCTCCGGCACCATCGGGTTCTCCTCACGTTCGAAGAGAATGCTGTGGCTATGCTTGTCGCCGTCGGCGAAGGGCCAGTTAAAGCCCGGATGATAGCCGACCGCGTAAGGCATTGTGACGGAATCGATATTGCGGATTTCGAAATCGGCGCGGAAGGCCGATTCCGTGAGGTGATAATCGACCGCGAAGGCGAAATCGAAGGGATAGGCGGCGCGGGTCTCAGGGCTGACTGCGAGCGTCATGCGGACACGGTCGGGGCCTTTGTCGGCGACGGTGAAGCGGGTCGTCGGGGCAAAGCCGTGCACGGGGATCGGATAGGAGACGCCGTTGACGCGGATCGCCTCCTTGAGGGTCTGGCCACAGAGCGGGAAGAGCACCGGCGAGCTTTTCGGCCACCAGGTCTCGTCGCCATCCCAGAGGAGCGCGCGCCCGGCGACGGTCCAGTCGACCGGCTCGGCGCCACGGGTGGCGATCACCGCGCGCGAGGTGCCGGCCGTCAGTTCGACGGTCGGCGAGGACGGGCGTGGCGGGTCCGTGTAGGGACCGGGCGGACGATTGGACGGCATCGGCGTATCTCCCCTGAAGCGCGCTTCGGCGGCTTCCGTTCAAAGATCCGAAGGCGCGCCGAAGCGCAGGCCCTCGATTTCGGTCAGTTGCCCGATGAAGGCCGGCAGGTGGTCCGCGGTCGTCGGGCGGTTATCGTGCATCAGGACGACCGAGGGTGCCGCGCGCCGCTTCACCCCACGCAGGCCCCATTTCATCCAGGCGGCCGGCTGGCGCACCGGGTTCCAGTCGCCGGTCGAGACGTTCCAGAGCAGCGAGCGATAGCCGCATTTGCGGATGATACGGTTGACCCGCCGGTCGCGGTCGCCGAAGGGCGGGCGGAACAGCCGGTCGGGGCCGAGAAGATCGCCGATGGCCTCGCCGGTACTGACGATCTCGCACTCGACCGCCGCATCATCAAGCTCCGTCAAATGCGGGTGCGTCTCTGTGTGGTTGCCGATGCGATGGCCGGCCGCCGCGGTCTCCCGAAGCAGGGCCGGACTACGGCGGACCTGCTGGCCGATGACGAAGAACGTCGCCTTGATGCCGAAACGATCGAGCGTTGCCAGCACCCGGTCGGTGGATCCCGGCTCAGGCCCGTCGTCGAAGGTCAGCCAGACGACCTTCTCCGCCACCCCTGCTCCGCCTGCCGCAGCCATGCTCCCCTCCCCGCGTCCGACCGCGCGTCAGGCCATGCCGGCGTCGACGTGGAAGGC
>JAGRKY010000640.1 GCA_020442095.1 Bauldia sp. | reverse complement strand
TCGCCGGCCGCGATGCGGCCGCTGAAATCGAACTGCCGGTCGCCGAAACGCATGGTGCCGCGCTGCGCATCCTCCAGAAGGTTGATGCAGCGCAGGACCGTCGACTTGCCGCACCCGCTGGGGCCGATCAGCACCGCCACCTCGCCCTCGCGCACGACGAGGTCCACGCCCTTCACCGCTTCGAGATCCCCGTAGAATTTACGCAGCCGGCGGATATCGATGAGTTCCCGCTTCTCCACTCGGGAGCCCGTTTCGCTAGAGGTCATTGCGGGCCTCGAGACGCTTCGAGAACAGGGTCAGCGGATAGAGGATGATGAGGTAGATCAGGGCGACGAAAGTGTAGCTCTCGAGCGGCCGGTAGGTCGAAGAGGTGATCACCGAGGCCGTGTACATGAGGTCGGGAACCGCCACGACGTAGAGCAGCGACGTGTTCTTGAGCTGGATGATCGACTGGCTGACAACCGGCGGCAGCATGCGCCGGAACGCTTGGGGCAGGATGATGTTGGTCATCATCTGGCGGTAGTTCATGCCAAGCGCCAGCGCGGCCTGCCACTGCCCCTTTTCGATCGACATCACGCCGGCGCGGAAAATCTCGGTGCTGAAGGCGCCCATATAGAGTGTCAGCCCGACACCCGCCGCCAGCCACGATGAAAGCTCCAGACCCGTCAACATTGGCAGCGCATAGAAGAACCAGACGATCTGGACGAGCAGCGGCGTACAGCGGAAGAGCTGCACATAGGCGCTGACCAGATAGCGGATCGCGGCGACCCGCGAGAGCATCGCGACACCGAAAACCAGGCCGATCAGAAGGCCGCCTACGACGCTGGCGACGGCATAACCCAGCGTCACCACGACCGCGTTGAGCCACATGGCGGGATGGTAGATGGCCCCCCAATCGAATTCATAGAACATCGGGTGCGTTCCCCTTGCCGCGCATGTTGGCCACTTGATTCAACGGTGTACTGGTAAAATCCAATTGAAATCCCACCGGCACTCACGTACGTTGCGATAGGAAGCCCGGGATGTCAACGACGATAGACGGATTGATTGCACGGCCCTGCACGCGATATGTCGCGGGAAGCGAGCTTTAGGAAGTGAAAGGAAGAACGAGATGGCTCAGCACGAGGAATCGGCCCCGTCGACGCTTTCCGAGCAGACATATTCGACTCTGGTCTCCATGATCATGTCGAAAGAGCTCGAAGGCGGCCAGGTGCTGGAAGAGCGGCCGTTGTCGAAAAAGCTTAGCGTATCGCGCACCCCTTTGCGCATCGCGTTCGGCCGGCTGCTCGGCGAAGGCCTCACCCGGCGCCTGTCCAACGGATATTATGTCGTCAACGCGCCGACCACCGAGGACTATCTGCACCTGCTCCAGTTGCGCCGGCTGCTTGAGGCGGATGCAGCGTCACGCGCGGCGGGCAATCTTCCCAAGGCGGTTTCGCAATCGCTGCGCGAGCGGCTCACGGCGATGCAGGACCGGGAATTCGACGAAGACGACGATGCGACGGCGACCTTCGAACTGGACGACGATTTCCATGAGGCGATTGCCGACGCCAGCGGCAATCCCTGGCTTGCCCGTACCATCAAGGACGTGCGTCGCCGGGTGCGCATGTGCAACGTCAAGCGATATCCGGGGCGGTTCAGACAGACCTGTCAGGAGCATCTCGCCATTCTCGATGCGATCGACAAGGGCGACGCGGAAGGCGCCCGAAAGGCGCTGGAGGCGCATCTCGACGAAGTCTGGACCGGCTTCATGCAGTTGCTGACCAAGCGCTAGGGCGGAACGCCCCGACCGCCCGCATCCGCGGGCGTTCGAAACTGAAAACACGGACGGGATCGACCGGCCGCGGGGCAAAACCGGCGGCCGGACGGCGGACTATTGCAAGGAGAACAGCATGGATCTGGGACTGAACGGCAAATCGGCGCTGGTACTGGGCGCCAGTCGCGGCCTTGGCGCGGCGGTCGCGGCGGCGCTCGTCAGGGAAGGCGTGCACGTCCACGCGGCGGCGCGCACGCCTGACCGGATCAGGCAATGGGCACAGCGAATGCCGGACGAGCAGGCGCAAAAGGTCGAGGCGCATGCGGTCGACCTCGCCCGCATCGAGACCGTCGACGCGCTCGCCGACAGGCTTCTCCCAGAAGGCGTCGACATCATCTTCAACAATTCGGGCGGCCCGCCCGTGAGAACGGTGCTGGAGGCCAGGCGAGCAGACTGGATCGGCCATTTCGAGCCGATGGCGGCGAACCTTTTCCATCTCACCCAGCGCCTGCTGCCGCCGATGGTGGAACGCCGGTGGGGGCGCATCCTGACGATCACCTCGTCCGGCATCGAGCAGCCCATACCGACACTCGCTCTGTCGACCGGAATTCGGCTCGCCGTTTCCGGCTGGTCGAAGACGCTCGCCAACCAGGTGGCCGACAAGGGGATCACCGTCAATATCCTGCTGCCCGGTCGCTTCGCGACGGAACGGGTAGACGAGCTCGAGAGCAGCAACGCGGAACGCGATGGGACCACAGTCGAGGCGATCCGTGCGGCTGCGACAGCGGCGATCCCGACCGGCCGCTACGGAAGTCCCGACGAATTCGCGGATGTGGTGACGTTCCTCGCCAGCGAGCGCGCCTCCTATGTCACCGGCGCCAGGATCAGGGTCGACGGAGGCACGATTCGCTCCATCTGACCCGGTGAAACTGCCGGCGTCCTATTGACATCTAAGTGGAATCCAAGTGGTATCCAAAGACTGTTTGGACTTGGCGCCTCCGCCTGGAGAATCTGCTATGGATGCGACCCGGCTTCCTTCGGGCACGACAAAACGCGGACGGCCCGTGCATGGCGCGAGCCTCGGCATCATCATGCTGGATACACGGTTCGAGCGCTTTCCCGGCGATATCGGGAACGCCCGGTCGTTTTCCTTTCCGGTGCAATATGCCGTCGTCAGCGGCATTTCGCTCGGCGCGGACCTTCGGCCTGACGAGGCGACGCTCGGGAAGTTCTTTGCCGCAATCGACCAGCTCGTCGCGCTGGGCGTCGACGGAATTTCCACCAGCTGCGGGTTCCTCGCCATCCTGCAGCCCCATCTGGCCGCGCACAGCCCGGTTCCGGTCGCCAGTTCCAGCCTGATGCAGGTGCCCATGCTGCAGCGTATGCTGCCGGCCGGGAAGAAGGTCGGTGTATTGACCGCGAAGAAACCCTCCCTGACCGCAGCGCATTTCGAGGGCGTCGGCGCGTCATTTGACTTTCCGATCGGCGGCATGCCGCTCGACGGCGAGTTCCGGCGCAACCTGCAGACCGGCAACCCTTCGATCGACCCTGCGACGCATGAGCGCGAGGTGTTGCAGGCCGCCGACGAACTGCTGCGCGAACACTCCAACATCGGCGCGCTCGTCCTGGAATGCACGAACCTCTCGCCCTTCTCGTCGGCTATAGAACGGACGTTCGGCCTGCCGGTCTACGACATCATCACCTTGCTGAACTGGTTTCACGGCGGGCTCCGGCCGGGAACCTACAGCTAGCCGGACCATGCCGGAATCTGACAGGAAATACGTGCAGGAGGATGCCCGCCGTGTCGCGATCATAGGCGCCGGCCGCATCGCAAGGGCCGTCATCGCCGGCATCGAGGCGGGAGAGGCCCCGGGCTTCGGCGTGTGCGCCGTTTTGAGGCGCAACCCCGTGCCGTCTGGCACGACAGGCCTCCGCGTGGTTGCCGGTATCGCCGACCTCCTGGAAAGCGCGCCCGACCTGATCATCGAAGCCGCCGGACCCGATGCATTGCGCGAACATGGAACGAAGGCGCTCGCGGCCGCCGATCTCTGGACAATCAGCGGCGGCGCCCTTGCCGACCGAGAGTTCGAAAAACAGATCGAGGCGGTCGGCCTGTCTTCCGGACACAGGCTGCGACTTTTGCCCGGCGCTATCGGCGGGCTCGACGCTGTCGCCGCGGCGGCCTGCGACGGCGATGCCGACATCAGGGTGGAGGTCGGCACCACGGCAACGAAGGCGGATGCGATCCCCCACTTCGTGGGGACCGCGCGCGAGGTGGTGTCGCGCTTCCGCGGCGTCAACGTCGTGGCCGCCATCGCCCTCGCCGGTCCGGGGCTGGACGCGACCCGGGTCGCCTACCACCCGCCGGTGAAATCGGCGCGCCGCCTGTTCACCGTCGGGATCGAGAGCATCCACGGACGCTACACTGTGACTGGCAGCCCCTATTCGACCGAGACCGGCGGAGCCACCGTGGTGGCCGCATCCATCCTAGCGGCGTTGCGGCGGTCCCGGCTGGTCATATCGGCCGGGTGAGGACCGATGACCGCCGCAGCCGCACACGCATTTGACGAAATCGCGACCATCCTGGATGACGCGATGCGAAAGCGCGCACCCGTCGCCCGGATCGTCGATCGCCATCCCGACCTCACGCACGCCGACGCCTACGCGATACAGGAAAAGGTGGTCGCGCGGCGTCTCGGGCGCGGCGGCAGGATGGTCGGTATCAAGATGGGGCTGACCAGCCGGGCCAAGATGCAGCAGGTCGGCGTCAACGAGGCGATCTGGGGGCGGCTCACCAGCGACATGTCGGTGGAAGAAGGCGGCGCGGTGGAGAGCGACCGCTTCATCCATCCGCGCACCGAGCCCGAAATCGCCTATCTGCTCGGCCGCGACCTCGCGGGCGACGAAACGCCGGCAGCCATAGCCGCGGCGGTCGAGGCGGCGATGCCTGCGCTCGAAATCATCGATTCCCGCTACCGTGGTTTCAAGTTCGGCCCCGCAGACGTCATTGCCGACAACACCTCAGCCGCCGGCTTCGTGGTCGGCGCGCCTTTCGGCCGCAATATCGATCTGTCCAATCTCGGCATCGTACTCGAGGTCGACGGGCGGCCCGTCCAGACCGGGTCGAGTGCGGC
>JAGRKY010000061.1 GCA_020442095.1 Bauldia sp. | reverse complement strand
GTGAAGGGGCTCGACAATCCGTTCTTCGCCGAGGTCAGCAAGGGCTGCAAGGCCTGGAACGAGGCGAACGCCAAGTCCGACTTCGAATGCGTCAGCTCCGGGCCCGAGGTCAGCTCCGACACGGCGGGGCAGATCGCGATCGTCGAGAAGCTGATCGACTCCGGCGTCGCCGGCATCGCGGTCGCGCCGATCGAGCCCTCGGCCATGGCGCGGGCGATCCTCGCCAAAGCGCCGTCGATGCCGATCATCACTTTCGACACCGATTTCGGCATCGGCCATCGCTATCTCCGCGCCGCTTTCCTCGGCACCGACAACCATCAGATGGGCGTGCTGATGGCGCAGCTCCTGATGAAGTACAAGCCGGATGGCGGGACGGTCTGCCTGCAGCTCGGCGAGAAATGGAACGAGAAGATCCGCGAGCGGGCCCAGGGGTTCCGCGACGCGATCGGCGGCGAACCGGGCACCGGCCGGCTGGAGGACGTCAACGGCTGGACGGAGATTGCCGGCTGCCCGCTTTACAGCGAGGAGAAGATCGACGTCGCGGCCAGGCAGATGGAGGACACGCTCACCGCCAATCCGGCGCTCGATGCCTTCATCCTGGTCGGCGGCTGGGCGCAATTCTCGGCGCCGACCTATGCGCTGATCGCCAGCAAGTTCAGCGACCGGCTCGACAGCCGCAAGTTGGTGGTGATCGCCGGTGACACGCTGCCGCCGCAGATGGCGGCACTGAAGGCCGGGAACAGCCAGGGCCAGATCGGCCAGCGTCCCGTGGAAATGGGGGAGATGGCCCCCGACATGCTCGTTCGACTGATCAGGGAACAGGAGGTCGACGACCCGACCTATGTCGGGCTCGACCAGTGCGCGCCGGAGAATGCCGACCGCTGCCTGACCAGGTGATTGATCCGAATTCGGGGACGGCATGGCCGCCGACCCCGTCCGAACTCATCCGATGGATGAGAACCCGACGGAACGGAAACTGGAGGCGCCTCGGCGCCTCCCTTTTTTTGTGCCGATGGAAATGACGACGATCCCTCGCAGCGGATTATGATATCCGGCCGGCGCGAATCGGGCCGCGGGAGGACGTCGTTCGGGGAACGGCCATGACGACAAGCGACGAAAACGACAACAACAATAGCAACGCCGGCAAAAAGAAGAAGATCGTTGTCTGGATCGCGATCGGACTGGTGGCGGCCATCGTGCTGGCGCTTGCCGGCGGCTTCCTGATGCCGCGCTATCGCACGGTGAGCCGCTCGGTCGAGATCGCGGCGCCGGCGCCGGAGGTCTTCGCGCTGGTCGGCGATCTCCGCCAGTTCAACGAATGGTCGCCGTGGTTCGAGAAGGATCCGGCGGCGAGCTACACCTTCACCGGCCCGACCGACGGGGTCGGCCAGACCTTCCACTGGCAGAGCGACAAGCCGGATGTCGGGTCGGGATCGATGACGATCGCGGCGCTCGATCCGGGAAAAGAGGTGACCATCGCCGTCGCCTTCGCCGACCAGGGGGAGGCGGAGACGTCGCTGGCCGTCGCGCCGAAGGGTACGGGCACCACGGTCACCTGGGACTTTTCCACCGATCTCGGATTCAACCCGATCGCGCGCTATTTCGGCGCGAGCATCGACGAGGCGGTCGCAGCCGATTTCGAACACGGCCTCGCCAACCTGAAGGCGCTGGCGGAAAAGCCGCCGGAAGCGCCGGACGAAGGCTGATCGGCGCGCCGGCCGCGATGCCTGCTCCCGGCCCGTCCGTTCGCTTCCGGGGTTTTCCCGGCTCTGCTAGCCTCAAGGCATGTCCAAGAGCGAACAGGATTCGATCGCCTTTCGGAACGCTGCGGACCTGGGCGCGTGGTTGACGCGCCATCACCAGCGCAGCAACGGGATATGGGTGCGGATCTTCAAGAAGGGATCCGGCAAGCCGTCGGTGACGTGGGGCGACTGCGTGATCGAGGCAATCCGCTTCGGCTGGATCGATGGACACAAGCGGCCGCTGGACGAGGCGTCATACCTGCAACGCCTGACACCGCGAAAGCCGAAGTCGAACTGGTCGGCCAGGAACCGCGACCACGCGACCCGGCTCATCGCCGAGGGGCGGATGACGCCGGCCGGGCTCGCCCATGTCGAGGCGGCAAAGGCCGATGGCCGATGGGACGGCGCCTATGAAGGATCGGCCACCATGACCATCCCGCAGGACTTCCTGGATGCCCTCGAGACACGACCGGCTGCCAAGGCCTTCTTCGGGACGCTGGATCGCAGGAACCTCTTCCCGATCTACTATCGGCTTCACACCGCCAAGCGCCCCGAGACGCGCGCCAGGAGGCTGGCGCAGATCCTTGATCAGCTCGATCGCGGCGAACGATTCCACTGAGGCGGAGCCGATCAGGCCCGGCGCGGGATCGCGGCCGCGTGCGCTCCGCTAGCCTTCGGGGCGCCAGTCCATCGGAACGTGGTCCGGCCGCGCGGCGATGCGGGCGAGCCAGGCGCGGATCCCGGGATAGGGCGTGAGGTCGAAGCCGCCTTCATGGGCGACATGCGTATAGGCGTAGAGCGCGATATCGGCGACGGAGAAGGCGTCGCCGGCGAGCCAGTCGTGGTCGTCGAGGCGGGTCTCCATGACGCCGAGGGCGCGATGGCCCCTCGCGTGCCAGTCGGCGATCTGTTCCGGCGTCGCCTTGCCCTTCTTGCTTTCATAGACGTGGAGCCAGGAGCGGGCGACGGCGATGGTCGGCTCGTGCTCGTATTGCTCGAAGAAGAGCCACTGGTAACAGACCGCCCGGTCATAGGCGTCGGCCGGGAGCCAGGGCGTCCCCTCGGCGAGGTAGAGGAGCATCGCGTTCGATTCCGAAAGCCGGCGGCCGTCCGGCAGGATGAGCAGCGGCACCCGGCCGTTCGGGTTGAGGGCGAGGAATTCCGGCTCTCGGGTGATGCCGGTCTGCGCGTCGGTCTCGATCAGCCGGAAGGGGAGGCCGAGGATATGGAGGAGCAGGCGGGCCTTGTAGCAATTGCCCGAAGCCTCCATCGAGTAGAGCACGTAGCCGTCGGTCATGCGGTGCCTCCCGGATTCACTCATCTTCCGCGAGCGTAGCGCCG
Source organism: Bauldia sp. (assembly GCA_020442095.1). The sequence goes on along the minus strand of JAGRKY010000061.1, from coordinate 2,294 downwards.
CCCATTCCACCGATCCAATTCGAATCGCGTGCGGGATTCATCAACGGAATCGAACAATGGAACGGACCGGCAACAGCCCGCGACCGGAGGGCCGGCCTCAGGCCATCGCCTCGGCCTCGCGGCGGAGGCTGACCGCCTGGTTGTCGCCGATCGCGACATCCGACCAGCGGACCGCCTCGCCCTCGGCTATGTCGCGATTCAAGGTCACGCCATGGGCGAGGCCGATCGGCAGCGCCTCATGGGCGAGGCTCCGCGCGGCCGGCCACAGCTTGCCCCAGACGGTGAAGCCGCCTTCGCCGTCGAGGCGCTCGCCGGCCTTGAGGTCGCGCTTGGCGACGGCGACGGCATCGCCGCGGAAGCAGGTGGTGGTGCCGGTCGGCTCGCCGCGGAGCGCCGCCGAGAGGACCGACACGCCGAGCTCCAGTCCGATCAGGTGGTAGGGGCGGTAGAGCGCGGCAAAGCGGCCGGAGGCGTCGGTGCGCATGCCGTATTGTTCGAAACAGCTCGCGGTGTAGTCGTTGGTCGCCTCGATGACGACATAGACGCCCCAGCGCAGGTCGCGCTCGACGACGCTGCTGTCGCGATTGAGCGACGAGACGACCTCGACCATGCCGCGGCCTTCGAGCACGCCACCCTCGGTCTTCGGCTTGAGAATCTCCGGCAGGTCATCGACGCCGCAGGGCGGGAAGAGGAGGCCGTCGGAGGGGACGGCGAGGCCGGTCGCGTTGGCGATCGCCGCCATCTCGATCGAGGACTTGGTGCCGTCGAGGAAGGAATTGAACATCTGCGGGTTCATGCCGGCCGCCCTGGCGCGGGCCGGGTCGAGACCGTAATGCTGCCAGACGCCGTCGGGGGTGACGGCGTGATAGTCGGGCAGGTACTTGGTGCCCTTGCCGGCGGCGATCACCTGGAAACCGGTGGCGCGCGCCCAGTCGACGAGCTCGGCGACGAGGGCGGGCTGGTCGCCATAGGCCATCGAATAGACGATGCCGGCGGAGCGCGCCCGCGCCGCGAGCGCCGGGCCGGCAAGCACGTCCGCCTCGACATTGACCATGACGATATGCTTGCCGGCGTCGATCGCGGCCAGCGCATGGCGGATGCCGGCGGCGGGATTGCCGGTGACCTCGACGACCACCTCGACATCGTCACGGGCGATGGCTTCCGAGCCATCCTCGACGAAGGCGCAGGCAGCGATACGGTCTTCGTCCCAGCCGACGTGGCGGCAGGCGTCCCGCGCCCGCTCGACATCGAGGTCGGCGATGACGTTGATCCGGAAGCCGGGGGAGGTCGGCGCCTGGGAGAGGAACATCGAGCCGAACTTGCCGGCGCCGATGACGGCGACGCCGACCGGTCCCTTGGTTGCGGTCCGTTCGGCGGCGAGGCGGGCGAGATTCATCGTCGGTGCTTGTCCGTTGGAAAGGATGGAAGAGTCCCAATGCCACGATTTCGGTTACCGCGTCGAGTGGCGGGGCAAACGGGAGGGTTGCGACACCGGCTTGAGATTCCTGCTGCAGCGCACTAGGGTCCGCGCGCCTTTCCGCCAATGGAGCAAAGACCAATGGGTTTCCTTGCCGACTCCCTGTCGCGCATCAAGCCGTCGGCGACCATCGCCGTCACCGACAAGGCGCGGGAATTGCGCGCCGCCGGGCGTGACGTCATCGGCCTCGGCGCCGGTGAGCCGGATTTCGATACGCCCGAGAACATCAAGGATGCCGCGATCCGGGCGATCCGCGAAGGCAAGACCAAATATACCGCGATCGACGGGATCCCGGAGCTCAAGGCTGCGATTGCCGCCAAGTTCAGGCGCGAGAACGAGCTCGACTACAAGCCCGAGGAGATCAGCGTCGGGACGGGCGGCAAGCAAGTGCTGTTCAACGCACTGATGGCGACGCTCAATCCCGGCGACGAGGTGATCGTGCCGGCGCCCTTCTGGGTCAGCTATCCGGAGATCGTGGCGTTGGCGGGCGCCACTCCGGTTATCGTTCCAACCACCGAGGATGCCGGCTTCAAGCTCAGGCCCGAAGCGCTCGAGGCCGCGATAACGCCGCAGACCAAGTGGCTGATCCTCAACTCGCCGTCGAATCCGTCCGGCGCCGCCTACAGCCGGGCCGATCTCAAGGCGCTCACCGACGTGCTGATGAAGCATGAGCACGTCTGGGTGCTGACCGACGACATGTACGAGCACCTGGTCTACGACGACTTCGTCTTCACCACGCCGGCCCAGGTCGAGCCGGCGCTGAAGGCGCGCACCCTGACGCTCAACGGCGTTTCGAAGGCTTACGCCATGACCGGCT
>JAGRKY010000060.1 GCA_020442095.1 Bauldia sp. | reverse complement strand
GACGACATGATCCTCGACATCGGCCCGCGCTCGATCGCCGCGGTCAATGCCTGGATCGACAAGGCGAAGACGCTTGTCTGGAACGGCCCGCTCGGCGCCTTCGAGATCGCGCCGTTCGACACCGCGACCGTCGCGGTCGCCCGTCACGCGGCGGAGCGGACGAAGACCGCCGGATTGAATTCGGTCGCCGGCGGCGGCGAAACCGTGGCCGCCCTGCACAAGGCCGGGGTTGCCGACGATTTCTCGTCCGTCTCGACGGCGGGCGGCGCCTTCCTGGAATGGCTCGAGGGCAAGGCGCTGCCGGGCGTCGAGGTCCTGCGGCGCAACGGCTGAGGGTGTCGCGGCGGGATATCCGTTGCCGACAAGGCTCTTGAGGCCGGCGCGAACCGCGTCTATTGGCTGACCAGGGAAGATAACCATGCGGCACGTGCCGTCCACGACAGGGTGGCAGCGCGCTCGGGCTTCATCCAATATCGACGCATGCTTTGAACGAGGGAACGAAAATGGCAGAGACACTTGAAGAAATCGCCGCGAAGATGGTCGCAAAGGGCAAGGGCCTCCTGGCCGCCGACGAAAGCTCCGGGACGATCGCCAAGCGTTTCCAGACCATCGGCCTCGAATCGACGCCCGACAGCCGCCGCGACTATCGCGAGATGCTGTTCCGCACCGACGAGGCAATGCGCGACTATATCTCGGGCGTGATCCTCTACGACGAGACCATCCGCCAGAACGCGAAAGACGGAACGCCCCTCGTCGACCTGATCAAGGCCGCCGGGTCGGTGCCGGGCATCAAGGTCGATGCCGGCGCCAAGCCGCTGGCGCTGATGCCGGACGAGAAGATCACCGAAGGGCTCGACGGCCTGCGCGAGCGGCTGAACGAATATTACGAGCTCGGTGCGCGCTTCGCGAAGTGGCGGGCGGTGATCGACATCGGACCGCATCGCCCGAGCCATGGCTGCATCAACGCCAACGCCCATGCGCTCGCCCGCTATGCCGCGCTCTGCCAGGAAGCCGGCATCGTGCCGATCGTCGAGCCGGAAGTGCTGATGGACGGCCCGGTCGCCACGCATGACATCGACACCTGCTACAAGGTGACCGAGTGGACGCTCAAGACCGTGTTCCAGGAGCTCTACTATGCCGGCGTGCGCCTCGAAGGCATCGTGCTGAAGCCGAACATGGTGATCGCGGGCAACAAGTGCGACAAGCAGGCGGCCCCCGAGGAAGTCGCCGAGAAGACGGTCCGCGTGCTGAAGAACTGCGTCCCGTCTGCCGTTCCCGGCATCGCCTTCCTGTCCGGCGGACAGAGCGACAAGGCGGCGACCGAGCATCTCAGCCTGATCAACGAGCTGGGCCCGCTGCCCTGGGCCGTCACCTTCTCCTACGGCCGGGCCCTGCAGGCCGCAGCGCTCGCCGCCTGGGGCGGCAAGCCCGAAAATGTCGCCGCCGGGGAGCGTGCTTTCCTCCACCGCGCCCACATGAACAGCCTCGCGGCGACCGGCACCTGGCAGGCCCAGATGGAGAAAGAGGCGGCGTAACTACCGGAAATTGCGAAATTGGCTGTATGATGGGCCAAGGTCGCAACCGGCGCGGTCGATTTTGGCCGCATTGCGCTGGCAGGTAAGGCCGCGGGTGAGTAGGAAACCGCGGAATCCGTGATGCCTAACACGGACCAAATCCGGTGTCGCCTTTGTCTGGTGACACCGGCCGACATTGACGCCGATGCCTTCCGGCCGCTGCTCGACGCAGCGCTCGGCGCGGGGGATGTGGCCTCGCTGATCGTCACCGGCGGTCCCCACGACCTGCAGGCGACTGCGGAAGCGCTGGTCCCGGTCGCCCAGACCCACAACGTCGCCGCGCTCGTCCTCAACGACACCCGTGTCGCCGGCCGCAGCCGCGCCGATGGCGTCCATGTCGACACCGGCCCCACCGACATCAAGGCCGCGATCGAGGCTTTCCGGCCGGACAAGATCGTCGGCGCCGGCGGCATCCGTTCCCGGCATGAGGCGATGACGATCGGCGAGGCCGATCCCGACTACCTGTTCTTCGGCCGCCTCGACGGCGACAACAATGCGGGAATCTTCCCGAAGGCGCTGGACCTGGCTGCCTGGTGGTCGTCCATGTTCGTCGTCCCGGCGATGGTGATGGGCGGCAGCAGCCTCGACTCGGTCGCCGAGGCCGCGGCGGCGGGGATCGAATTCGTCGCGCTGCGCAATGCGATCTGGGAACATCCCTCGGGCCCGGCGCTGGCTGTGCGCGAAGCCAACCGGTTGCTCGATGCGACCGGACGGGAGGCGGCATGATGCGCCGCGCCCTGCCCCTCGTCATCGTCTTGCTCGGGGCTGGCGCGGCATTCGCCCAGGAACCGATCGTCCTGACGCCACCCGGCGCGGGCGGACCGCCGGTCGTCGAGGCCCCGGTCCCGGCGGCGCCGGCTGCACCCGTCATCTCCGGCGGGCCGCCATCCGCATCGAGGGTACCGCTGCCGCCGCCGCGACCCGACAATGGCGGCGACAGCGAGATGGCGAGCACCGCCGAGCTGCCGGCGCTCCCGACCGTCGAAGACATTCCCGACCTGCCGACCGGCACCTTTTCCGATGCCGAGCCGCTCCCGGATCCGGCGAACCTCGCCACCACCGAGCCGGCGCCCCTGGCCCAGCCCCTAGCCCAGCCGGTAGCCCAGCCGGTCGCGGAACGGGCGCCCGAGACCGATGCCGAGCTCGCGACGATCGCCCCACCGCCGCCCGCGCCCGGCGGCCCCGACCTCGCCTATGGCGCTTTCCAGCGCGGGCTCTACCTGACAGCCTTCGACATCGCGATCCAGCGGGCGGAAGCCGGCGATGTCGCGGCACAGACGCTGATCGGCCTGATCTACGAAGGCGGATACGGGGTCCCGCAGAGTTTTACCGACGCCCTCGGCTGGTACCAGCTCGCCGCGCAGGCCGGCGATCGCGAGGCGCAATTCGCGCTTGGCATGATGT
>JAGRKY010000639.1 GCA_020442095.1 Bauldia sp. | reverse complement strand
CCCGACATGAACCACCCGTTGTGGCTGCGCTATCCGGCAGTCTCGCCGGACGGAACGCAGGTCGCCTTCGTCTATGCGGGACAGATTTGGATCGTGCCGATCGACGGCGGCGAGGCGACGGCGCTGACCGGCGCGCCCTTCTACAGCTCGCATCCGGTCTGGTCGCCCGACGGCAAGCGCATCGCCTTCTCCGCCGATCGCCACGGCAATGCCGACATCTTCGTCGTTTCGGTCGATGGCGGGCCGGTCACCCGGCTGACCTATAATTCGGCTGCCGACGTGCCGACGGCTTTCTCGCCGGACGGCGCGCGGGTCTATTTCAACTCCAAGCGCCTCGGCGATCCGAAGGCGGATGCGGTCGATTCCCGGAAGGGCCTCGGCCTTCCCTATCTCGAACAGCTCTATTCGGTTCCGAGCACAGGCGGCCGGACCCGGCTTGAACTCGCGACGGTCGCCCTCGACGTCCGGCCGAACCGTGACGGGTCGCGGGTGCTCTATACCGACAACAAGTCGATCGAGAACGACTGGCGCAAGCACCAGGTCTCCGACGCCGCGCGCGACATCTGGATCTACGAGCCGGCGACCGGCAAGCATACCCAACTGACCGAATGGCGCGGCGAGGACCGCAACGCGGTCTTCAGTCGGGACGAGACCGCCTTCCTCTGGCTCAGCGAGCGGGGAGGGTCCTTTAACGTCTGGCGCCGTCCGATCGCCGGCGGCACGCCCGAGCAGGTCACCTTCCACGAGACCTGGCCGGTGCGCTTCCTGTCGAGTGCCGACGACGGGACGCTGGTCTATGCCTATGACGGCGAGTTGTGGCGGCTGAAGCCCGGCGCGACCGATCCGGAACAGATCGACATCCGCATCCGCCAGAGCAATCTCGTCGACGGGCCGGCGACGGTGCCGGTCAACGACCAGGCGACGGAGATCGTCCTTTCGCCGAACGGCAACGAGCTCGCCCTGATCGCCCGCGGCGAGGTCTTCGTCGTCTCGCTGGCGAGCGGCGCGACGCGGCGGATCACCGCGACGCCGGCGATGGAGCGCTTCCTCACCTTCTCGCCGGACGGCCGACGGCTCGCCTATGCCAGCATGCGCGACGGCGACTGGGACATCTACGAGGCGCGGCTGACGCGCGAGGAGGACAAGGGCTTTTCCGGCACCGCGCCCTTCGAGGAAGTCGCCATCGTCGACACCGATTCCGACACCTACCAGCCGGTCTATTCGCCGGACGGCGGCCGCATCGCCTATCTCAACAACCGGACCGAGATCCGTGTCCTCGACATTGCCTCGGGGACCTCGGTCGAGGTGCTGCCGGGCGATGCCGCCTATTCCTACAACGACGGCGACATGCAGTATGCCTGGAGCCCGGACGGCAAGTGGCTCGTCGCGCGGACCGGCATCTTCTCCTCCGCCGAGATCGAGCTGCTCGATGCGGCGGGCGTCGCGCCGCGGCGAAACCTCAGCCTCAACGGCTACACCGACGACAGCCCGAGCGTCAGCCAGGACGGCGCGATCGTGCTGTGGACCAGCGACCGCAACGGCCTGCGCGCCTCGAATGCCAACGGCGTGCAGTCCGACGTCTATGCCGCCTTCCTGACCCAGGAGGCCTTCGACATCTTCCGCGCCAGCCCCGAGGAAAGGGCGCTGCTCGAGGCGGCGAAGGGTGACGGCGGGGCCGAGCCGGGCAAGGAAAAGGAGGCCGGGCTTCCCGATCTCGACGGCGTCGCCTACCGCACCGGCCGGCTGACGCCTTTCTCGTCGAGCATCGTCTATTACGAGCTGACGCCGGACGACAGGCAACTCCTGCTCGTCACCGTGCAGGACGATTCGACGCTCGCCGGCTTCTTCATCGACGTTTCCACCCACGCGGCGCGGCAGATCTTCTCGACCGGCCTGCCGTCGGACCTTGCGCTCGCCACCGACGCCAAGCTGACCACGCTCTATCTCCTCGCCGACGGGCGGATCACCGCCTACAACCTCGCCGACGGCCAGAGCCGGCCGGTGCCCTTCCGCGCCGAGATCGTCCGCGACGTCCGCGAGGAGGTCTCGGCGATCTTCGAGCAGAACTGGCGGTCGACGAAGGAGACCTTCTACCTGCCCGACATGCAGGGCGCCGACTGGGACGCGATCGGCGACCATTACCGCAAGTTCCTGCCTCATATCTTCCACTGGGAGGACCTGGCGGAACTCCAGTCGGAGATGGTCGGCGAACTCAATGCCTCGCACCAGGGCTCGATCTACCGCGGCTCCGACCCGACCGGCGACCTGACCGCCTCGCTCGGCCTCTACTACGACCAGCACTACCAGGGCCCCGGCGAGAAGATCGCCGAGGTGATCCCCGGCGGCCCCGCCGACCGGCCGGACAGCGCGCTGACGCCGGGCGCCGTGATCCTCGCGGTCGACGGCGCGGCGATCGAGCCGGACATGAACATCGACCGCTTCCTCAACCGCAAGCAGGGGCAGTCGGTGCTGCTCTCCGTCCGTCCGGCCGACGGCGGCGAGCCGGTCGAGCAGAAGGTCAAGCCGGTCTCGGTCTATGCCGAGAACGAGCTGGCCTACGAACGGTGGGTGGCGAAGCGGCGCGAGATCGTCGAGCGGCTGTCGAACGGCCGGATCGGCTATATCCATGTCCGTGGCATGGAGCTCGCGCCCTACCAGGATGCCTATGGCGAGCTGTTCGGCCGCTATCGCGATGCCGAGGCGGTCGTCGTCGACATCCGCTCCAACGGCGGCGGCAACCTGCATGACCAGCTCGACGTGCTGCTCACCGGCCGCCACGACAGCTCGCTGGTCAGCCGCGACGGGGTCGAGGTGATCCGCAATCCGGTCGGCCGCTTCACCGGGCCGAGCGTGCTGCTCGCCAGCGCCAGCAGCTATTCCGACGCCTCGGTCTTCCCGACGCTCTACCAGTACAAGGGGATCGGCAAGATCGTCGGCGAGCGGGTGCCGGGGACGGGCACCTCCGTGACCAACGTGCCGCAGATCGAATCCCGCCTGACCTATCGTGTGCCGGAGCTCGGCTTCCAGCTCACCGACGGACGCTGGTTCGAGAACCTCGAGGTCGTGCCGGACATCCTCGTCTACGACGACCCGCAATCGGTGGCGGCCGGCCGCGACCTTCAGCTCGAGCGCGCGGTCGAATACCTGCTCGGCACGCTGCCGGAGAAGTGAGGGCCTGAGATACATGCCCGCCGCTTCGCCTTGACCCGCGCGGCGGCGGGCTTATAGCTTGCCGCGCTTTTTCCACCCGGCTGCCGGACCGAGACCCATGCCCGAGACCATCCCTGACCACATGCGCCCGGATCGCTCCTTCCAGGGGCTGATCCTTACCCTCCAGCGCTACTGGGCGGATTATGGCTGCACGATCCTCCAGCCCTACGATTCCGAGATGGGGGCGGGGACCTTCCATCCGGCGACGACCTTGCGGGCGCTTGGACCCCGGCCGTGGAAGGCGGCCTATGTCCAGCCGTCGCGGCGGCCGACCGACGGGCGCTACGGCGAGAACCCGAACCGGCTACAGCACTATTACCAGTATCAGGTGATCATCAAGCCGTCGCCGCCCAACCTCCAGGAGCTCTACCTCAAGTCGCTCGCCGCGATCGGCCTCGACATGGCCCTCCACGACGTGCGCTTCGTCGAGGACGACTGGGAGAGCCC
>JAGRKY010000059.1 GCA_020442095.1 Bauldia sp. | reverse complement strand
GCGCAGATGCGGAAGAAGTCTTCGGTCTCGACGCCGGCCTCCAAGCTCCGCGAAAGCGTCCTCGACGTGCTGAAGTCCGAGGGGTATATCCGCGGCTATACGACGGTCGAGGAGAACGGCCGCTCGGAACTGCGGATCGAGCTCAAATATTATGACGGCATGCCGGTGATCCGCGAGATCGTGCGGGTGTCGCGGCCTGGCCGGCGGGTCTATTCGTCGGTTCGCGCGATCCCGAGGGTCGCGAGCGGCCTTGGCGTGTCGATCCTGTCAACGCCGAAAGGTGTTCTGTCTGACTCGGATGCCCGCGAACAGAATGTCGGGGGCGAGGTGCTCTGCCGCGTCTTCTGATGAAGGCCGGAAACAGGAATTTGTAAGATGTCGCGAATTGGAAAAAAGGCCGTGGAAGTCCCCCAGGGGGTGACCGCGTCGATCGAGGGACAGAAGGTCTCCGTCAAGGGGCCGAAGGGCGAGTTGGCCTTCCTGGCGACCGATGACGTCGATATCGCCATGGAGGACGGCAGCATCGCCGTCCGGCCGCGCGATGCGTCCAATCGCGCCCGGGCCGCATGGGGAATGTCGCGGACCATGGTCGCCAACCTCATGGAAGGTGTGACCAAGGGCTTCGAGCGGAAGCTGGAGATCAACGGCGTCGGCTATCGCGCGGCGGTCCAGGGGTCGAACCTGCAGATCAGCGTCGGCTTCAGCCACGAGGTCCTCTACCCGATTCCGCAGGGGATCAAGATCGAGACGCCGAAGCCGACCGAGATCGTGATCTCCGGTTCGGACAAGCAGCGGGTCGGTCAGATCGCCGCCGAGATCCGGGAATATCGCCCGCCGGAGCCCTACAAGGGCAAGGGCATCAAATACGCGGAGGAGACGATCCACCGCAAGGAAGGCAAGAAGAAGTAGCGAGCGACGTCATGACAAAGAACACCACCGAGCGGCGTGCCGCCCGCGTCAGGCGCGCTATTCGCACCGCGGCGAATGGGCGGTCCCGACTTTCCGTGTTTCGCTCGTCGAAGCACATCTATGCCCAAATCATCGACGATGCTGGCGGGCGGACGCTCGCTTCGGCCTCGACGCTGGACAAGGACCTGCGGGCGAAGCTCAAGACGGGCGCCGATACGGAGGCCGCTGCCGAGGTCGGCAAGCTGGTCGCCGAGCGGGCGATCGCGGCCGGCGTGAAGGACGTGGTCTTCGACCGCGGCCGCTATCTTTTTCACGGTCGCGTGAAGGCGCTGGCCGATGGTGCCCGTGAGGGCGGACTGAATTTCTGAAGACGGCTTGAACCGCCGGACCTCGACAACAATATCGGACCAACGGAACGGATATGGCACGAGAGCGCGAACGCAGCCGGGACAGGCGCAACAAGGACGAACGCGAAAGCGAATTCGTCGACAAGCTTGTCCACATCAACCGTGTTGCCAAGGTCGTCAAGGGTGGGCGGCGCTTCGGCTTCGCGGCGCTTGTCGTCGTGGGCGACCAGAAGGGCCGGGTCGGCTTCGGCCATGGCAAGGCGCG
>JAGRKY010000638.1:2003-5344 GCA_020442095.1 Bauldia sp. | reverse complement strand
GGCGGATCAGGCTGTGGGCCTTGTATTGCGTCGCGACGGCGATGCGGCGGATGCCGGAGTTCAGGGCATTCGACAGTGCGAAATCGATGATCCGCGTCTTGCCGCCGAAATAGACCGCCGGCTTCGCGCGCCTGTCGGTGAGTTCGAGCAGTCGGGTCCCGCGGCCTCCGGCAAGGACATAGGCCATCGCGTCGCGAGCCAGCGGTGCTGCGGGGTTCTGTTCCGCCATGGTTCCCTCCGTTGCCTCTCGCTACGATACGCGAGGAAACCGACCGGCGTCGATGATTGTCAGCGATGTTCTTTGCGGCTTTTTGCCCGCCGGACCTGTCAAGGGAAGACGAAGACCCCGAGGAACAGCCCGAAGCCGAAGGAGAGGTGGCTGGCAAAGTCATGCACCGCCACCGCGGCCGGCTTCGGCGTCTTCGACGCCATTGGCCCGGCGCCGAGGATCGGCTCCATGACGAACCAGGTCACCGAGACCGAGACCGCCCCGAACACCATGGCCGGGACGAAGCCGGGCTCGATGCCGAGGATGAACCACATCAGGACGAGATAGACCAGCGCATAGCCGATGCCGACGGCATAGTGGACGGCCCAGCCGAGAGGAACCTCGCCCGCCACCGGCGGCGTCTTGCCGATGTCCTCATGGACGATCTGGCCCTTCGGCAGATAGGCGGCCCAGCGGCCGATCATGCCCCAGTCGGTGATCGGCATGCCGAACAGGAGCCGGTAGATCTGTTGTCCGATGTCGAGGCATGCGGTCGCGATCACGCCGACGACCAGGATTTCGAGGATGGCCATGGTCAGTGTTCTCCTCTCGCGGGCAGCGGAACGTCGAAACCGGCGTTGACCATGCCGATCATCGAATAGAAGCCGCAGAGCGTGACGATCTCGACCAGGCCGTCGGGGCCGAAGCCGGCGATCACCCGGTCCTGCAGGTCCTTCGGGATGGACTGATAGGCGAAGGCGGCAAGCGCGGTCGCATGGACCTCGGCAAACGGGGCCGGGAAGTCGCCCGCGCCGGATTCCAGCCCGGCGATCACAGTGTCGGGAAGGCCGGCCGCCCGGGCCGCCGCGACATGATCCTCCCAGACGAAGGTGACGCCGGAGCGCTTGGCGACCATGAGGACGACGAACTGGTAGACGTCGGCGGGGAGCTTCGATTCGTACTTGTAGAAGTAGCCGAGCCGCTCGATGTATTTCGCCAGCTCGGGATAGTTGAGCAGCGGGATATAGGGGCCGAGATGGTCGACGCCCTTGGCCGCCCGGCGGGCGCGGATGTTCTCGTAGATGCGGCGACCCTCGCCGCTCAGCGTCGCGGTCGGGTCGGGCAGTGCGGCCATATCGGCATCTCCGTCATTCGTGATAGGACCAGCCGGCCTTTGCCTCCGCATAGGGTTCGACCGGGGTGTCCGCGGAGCGATCGGTCTTGACGTCGATTACGACCGTCCTGTTCGATTCCAGTGCCTTTTCCAGCGCCGGCGCGAATTCCTCCGGCTTGCGGATCGTCATGCCCTCGGCACCGAGCGAGCGGGCGAAGCCGGCCCAGTCGTGATCGACGGTTTCGGTCAGCTCCATCGGGATCGGCCCGAGCTCGCGCATCCTCAGCCAGACATTGCCGAGGACCTGGTTGTTGCTGACCACGTAGATCACCGGCAGGCCGAAGCGGGCAGCGCTCTGGACCTCGATGCCGTGCATCTGCATGCAGCCATCGCCGGTGAAGACGACCACCGGCGATTCCGGCCGCGCCGCCCTGGCGCCGATGCCGGCGCCGATGCCCCATCCCATCGGCCCGAGGCCCGACGCGGTGAGGAACTGGCGCGGGCCGTAGCTGTCCCAGTAGTGCACGGCGAAGGCGCGGTGGGCACCGCTGTCGACGATGGCGATCGTGTCGCGCGGCATGGTCTTGCGGGTATCGGCGATGACGCGCGCGGGATGGATCGGCATCTGGTCGCTGGTGGTGTTGCCGATGTCGTAGTAGCGCTCTTCCTTGCGGACGGACTCGACCCAGGTCTTCCGTGCCGCCGCGCCCTTGGAGAGGGGCCGGGCGGTGGCGTCGTCGGCATCGAGCAGCCACCGCGCGAAGGCGCCGCCATGGCCGCGGACGAAATGCTCGTCCGGCGTATGGCAGTCGACATGGACCGCCGAGATATTGACCGACAGGATGCCGAGCTTCGGCTTGAGGCGCGCCGACCAGTACATCGAGTCGCGGACATTCAGCGTCGCGCCGAGCACGATGAGGAGATCGAGGTCGCTATTGAGGATCGCGTCGGTCGCGTGCCGCGTGCCGGCATAGCCGAAGACACCGAGCGACAGCGGGTGGTCCTCCGGGATGACGCCCTTGGCATGCTCGGTGGTCGCGACCGGGATGTCGAAGCGCTCGGCGGCCTTGACGATGTCCGCCGAGGCATCGTCCGAGATGACGCCGCCGCCGATCAGGATGGCGACCCGCGGGGCGGCCTCGACGCTGCCGAGCAGCGACCACAGGCGTGCCGCCGCCTGTGGGTCGAGCGGCTCGGAGTCGAGAAAATCGGCCGCCAGCGGCGCCGGTGCAACGTCGACCTCGCCGGTCTGGACGTCGCGCGGAATGCTCAGGTGGACCGGGATGCGGACGCCGTCGAGCATTCGCTTCACCGCGCCGCGCATCTTTTGCGGAAGCAGGCGGATATCGGGGATGCTGTAGGATTCGCCGGTGACCGGGGCGAGGATCAGGCTGTCGTTGTAGGTGCCGGCGCTCGCGTCCTGGAAGAGACCGAGCCCCTCCATGTAGTTGGCGACCTCGCCGGTGATCAGCAGAACCGGCGACTCGTCGATCAGCGCCGCCGACATCGCGGTCACCGTATTGGTGACGCCGGGGCCGCCGATGCAGAGGCAGGCGCCGAACTTGCCGCTGGCGCGCGCATAGCCGTCAGCCATATAGGCGGCGCCGCCTTCCTGGGCGGCGACGATCGGCGTCAGCTCCGGCACCCGGCCGATCGCCGGCATGAACGGGTCGACGAGCCCGCCCGGTACCAGGAAGAGGTGATCGATGTTGTCGGCGACCAGCGAGCGGAGGATGAAGTCCGTGCCGAGCATCTGCATGTCTCTCCGGCATTCGTCGCGGCGATCAAGAGGCTCGCCGCCCGCACCCTGTCCCGAGTCCCATCCCTTCGATCGCCCGGGATGGATACCGCCGCCTTTCAGGATAACATCCGTCGATGGCGGGGAGACCCCGGATTGAATCCACCGCGAACGTCAACCTGAAGCACTATGAAGCAACCGGAATTCATTGTCGATTTCAGCGAGGCGGCTGGCCGCATCCGCGGGGGCGACCTGCCCGACTCGCCGTCCTTCCAGCGGAA
>JAGRKY010000638.1:0-1946 GCA_020442095.1 Bauldia sp. | reverse complement strand
TCGGCAGCGGCTTCGGCCAGCATGCGCTCGCCTGCGCCGCGGCCTTCCCAAGCCTGACCTGGTGGCCGAGCGATCCGAGTCCCGTCCATGTCGAGGTGATCGCGGCGCGGCGCGAAGAGATGCCGCTCGCCAACCTGATGCCGCCCTTCGCGCTCGATGTCCGCGACGACGGCTGGGGTCTCGGCGGCGAGGGCCGTCCGCCCGCCGCCGGGCTCGCCGGGATGCTGTCCATCAACGTCCTTCACATCGCGCCATGGCCGGTGACCGGCGCGCTGATGCGGGGCGCGGGGCGCCATCTCGGCGACGGCAGCTGTCTCTTCGTCTACGGGCCGTTCAGGCGCGACGGGGCACATACCGCCGAGAGTAACGCGGCCTTCGACCGGTCGCTGCGGGATCGCAATCCCGAGTGGGGCGTGCGCGATCTCGCCGATGTCGCCGCCGAAGCGTCCGCGGCGGGCCTGGAGCTTGCCGACACCGTGGCGATGCCGGCCGACAACCTGGTGCTCGTCTTCCGCAAGGCTGGGTAACCCGCCCGGACGCCGCCCGCTACTGTGACAGCGGCTGCCATGGCTTCGGCATGAAGACCCAGTGGTCGTTGACGAAGATCAGGCCGTCGAAAGCGAGGCCGAGCGTCTCGCCCTCTTCGACGAACTTGAAGCGGCCGATCGGTACGTCGGAGACGAAATAGTCGAGGACGTCCTCGTAGCCGCCGGGGAAATCGCCAAGCGCCGGGTCCCGCGCCTTCAGCCGCCCGGTGGTGGTGAAGGTCGAGAGCAGCTGCGTCTGTTCGGGCTTCGGCCTGATCGCGGCGCCCGGCACGAACAACTGCTCGTAGTTCTTGATCAGGGCCGAGGCCAGCGGCTCGGCATAGACGGCGCGGACATCCTCGGCGCTCGGCTTGAGCGACAGGGTGAGCGCGCCATGGTCCTCGGCCGGATCGAAGAAGCGCATCAGCAGCGCCCTGCCGGCGTCCGCCGCGCCGGGCTCCTTCTTGGTCTGGCTTTCCACGAATTTGGCGGCGAGGTCGAACATCCGGGTTTCCGGCGCCTTGGCGCACTCGCTGCGGAAGACCCGCAGGAGGGTATCGAGCCGCTCGGCCGTGACCTCGTGGGAGGCGCCGGTTCCCGCATCGAGGAAGCCGAAGGCCCAGAAACCGATGGCGATCGGCGAGATCGGTCCCTTTTCGTCGAGATAGGTGGCGCAAGGCCCCAATGGGTCGAAGCTTGGCGGCGACTGCGCTGCCGCCGGGCCGATGGTCGCCACCGCGACGACCGAGGCAATGATCAGGCTCTTCAGCATCGGTCGTCCTCCTCGCATCCATGGATGATCCGCGGATCATCGACGGCATGGACCGTCATGTCAAAGACGGGTGGCGCGCCGGTTTCAATTGACGGGCGGGCTGGTCGCGCTACCATCGTCGGGACCAGGAGGAACGTGCCGGGGGGCATCCAATCGGGCGAGTGGATGCGCCTCATGAAGATCAACCCCATCAGGGCAGTCGTCGCCATGGCGGCGCTCGGCCTTTCCACGGCGGCGGCTTCGGCTGCCGACTACGTCGATCTCGAGCTCGTCCTTGCCGTCGATATCTCGCGGTCGATGGACTATGACGAGCTCAGGCTCCAGCGCCAGGGCTACGTCGAGGCACTGACCCACCCGGACGTGATCCAGGCGATCGAATCCGGCCCCAACGGCCGGATCGCCATCACCTATGTCGAATGGGCGGGGACGGGCTACCAGTCGGTCGTCGTGCCCTGGGCGGTGATATCGAACCGGGAGGAAGCCCGCGCCTTCGCCGCGCGGGTGGGGGTGGCGCCGATCGGCCGGGAACGGGGCACATCGATCTCCCAGGGGCTCGGCTTCGCCGCTCAGCTCTTCGATTCGAGCGGCGTCACCGGCCTGAGGCGGGCGATCGACATTTCCGGCGACGGACCGAACAATATCGGCCT
>JAGRKY010000637.1 GCA_020442095.1 Bauldia sp. | reverse complement strand
TGGAGCTCTACGCCATGCCGGCGGCGACCGGGACGCTGCTCGACGACGCGGCGGTCGACATCGACGCCTGGATCGCCGAGGAGGTGGAGATCGCCTTCGCGACCCAGGAGGGCGCCGCCTTCGTCGACGGCGACGGCGACAAGAAGCCGACCGGCTTCCTGCAGTACACGACCGTCGCCGAGGCCTCCTGGGCCTGGGAGAAGATCGGCTACGTCATCACCGGCATCGCCGGCGGCTTCGCCACCTCGGATCCGGTCGACGACCTGATCGACCTCGTCTATGCGCTGAAGGCCGGCTACCGCCAGAACGCCCACTTCGTCATGAACCGCAAGACGCAAGGGGCGGTACGCAAGCTGAAGGACGTCGACGGCAACTACATCTGGCAGCCGGGCAGCCAGCCGGGCGGAGCGGCGACGCTGATGAACTTCCCGATCGTCGACGCCGAGGACATGCCGGACATCGGCACCGACAAGTTCGCCATCGCCTTCGGCGACTTCCGCCGCGGCTACCTGGTCGTCGACCGGATCGGCGTGCGCGTGCTCCGCGATCCCTATACCGCCAAGCCCTACGTGCTCTTCTACACGACCAAGCGCGTCGGCGGCGGCGTCCAGGATTTCGACGCCATCAAGCTGCTGAAATTCGGCACGGTCTGAGCCCCCGCGTCCCTCCCCAGGACACGTGCCGATAGGGCGGCCCCGCGCGCCTCGCGCGGGCGGGGCCGCCTGCCTTTTTTTGCGGTGGTGGGGTTGTGCGTCCTTCGAGGCTCGGGCTTTCCGCCCTCGCACCTCAGGATGGCGAGGGGGCGGGCCACCTGTTCTGCAATTTCACTGTCGTCCTCCGGCTTGACCGGAGGACCGCTCTCCCGGTGCATCCCGAGGCCGCCTGAGCGCGCCCTTTTCGGTTGCCGACAAAGCCCTGGCCAACGGTCCTCCGGTCAAGCCGGAGGACGACAGGTTGTGGTGGGTGGAAGGGGTGTGGCGCACCGCGTTCTTCCTGCCTGCCGAGCCGGACGAACGATCTTCACGCACATGGATAGGTGGATAATGACCGCAAGCCTGATCACCGGGCCGGCCGTCGAGCCGGTGTCGCTCGCCGACGTCAAGGCGCATCTGCGCCTCGATAGCGGCGACGAGGACGCGTTGCTGACCGCGGCGATCGTTTCGGCCCGCGTCCATGTCGAGAGCGCGACGCGGAGGGCGCTGATCGAGCAGGCCTGGCGCGTCTATTACGACGCATGGCCGCGGAAGCGCATCGTCCGGCTGCCGGTCGCGCCGCTGATCTCGATCGACACGGTGACGGTCTACGACTCGGCCGGCGACCCACAGGTCGTCGACCCGGACGACTACGAGGCCGACGTCATTGCCTCGCCGGCCCGGCTGGTGCTCGCCGCGACCGCGCCGACGCCGGTCGGCCGGGCGGTGAACGGCATCGAGATCGACGTCACCGCCGGCTATGGCGCGAGCTCTGTCGACGTGCCGGCGGCGCTCCGCCAGGCGGTGCTGATGCTGGTCGCCCACTGGTACGAGCATCGCGGCGCGGTCGGCCATGACCTCGCCGTGCTGGTCGCGCCGCTCGGCTTCGAGGCGCTGGTCGCACCCTACAGGATGCTGGCGCTGTGAGCGGGGGCGGCTTCGATCCCGGCCTGCTGCGCCATCGCCTCGTCATCGAGTCGGCAGCGGGGGCGCCGGACGGCGCCGGCGGCGAGGCGGTGACCTGGGACACGTTTGCGACGGTCTGGGCGCGGATCGCGCCGACGGCGAGCGGCGAGGAGATCGTCGCTGGGCATCTTTCCGGCATCGTCAGCCACACCATCACCATGCGCTACCGGGCTGACATCGCCGGCGGCATGCGCGCCCTCCATCGCGGCCGGATCTTCCGCATCCTGGTGGTCACCGACCCGGACGAGCGGCGGCG
>JAGRKY010000636.1 GCA_020442095.1 Bauldia sp. | reverse complement strand
GGCGGCGGACGGCCCGATATGGCGCAGGCCGGCGGCCCGGATGGTGCGAAGGCCGACGATGCGATCGCGGCGATTGTGGCGGCGGTCACCGAAACGATGAGCTGAGCGGGGCAGGCGGGTGGATCGACCCTCGCTGCGACTCCAGGTATTCGATGTCGTCGAGGGCGGGTCCCGGCACCCGGTGCTGTCGCGCATCTTCTCCGCCGCGCTGATCACCCTGATCCTGGTCAATGTCGGTGCGGCGATCTTCGGGACCGTGCCGCAGGTGTCGCGGACCTATTTCGTCCTGTTCGGCTGGATTGAAGCGATATCGATCACCGTCTTCGCGGTCGAATATGTCGCGCGGCTGTGGATCTGCGTCGAGCACCCGCAGGCGCGGGGGATGCCGGCCTGGAAGGCGCGGCTCAGATACGCGGTGACGCCCTCGGCGATCATCGACTTCATCGCCATCCTGCCCTTCTTCATCGTCGTCTTCGGCGGCGCCGATGTCAGGACGATGGTCCTGATCCGCCTCATGCGGCTCTTCAAGCTGGGGCGCTATTCGACCGGCTTCCAGTCCCTCTTCGAGGCGATCCGCCGCGAGCGGCATGCGCTTCTGGCAAGCCTGCTGGTGCTCATGTCGGTCGTCCTGGTCGCCGCGACGCTCGCCTATATCGTCGAGCACCAGGCGCAGCCCGAGGATTTCGGCAGCATTCCGCAGGCCCTGTGGTGGGCGATCGAGACCGTGACCACGGTCGGCTATGGCGACGTCGTGCCGAAGACCCCGGTCGGCCACGTCATCGGCGGCATCACGATGATCACCGGCATCCTGATGATCGCCCTGCCGATCGCCATCATCGGAAGCTCCTTCGCCGAGGTGATCCGGCAGCGCAGCTTCGTCGTCACCTTCGGCCTGGTGGTCCGGATGCCGATGTTCGCGCGGCTCAGCACCGATGTCCTGCATGACCTCCTGCCCTTGCTGCGGGCGATGACCGTGGAGGCCGGCACGCCGATCATCGAACCTGGCCAGGGGGATGATGCGCTTTACGGGATTGCCGAGGGCGTTGTCGAGATTGATGCCCCCGACGGCCGCAAGCGGCTCACCGTCGGCGAATCCTTCGGGGCGAGCGCCGATATCGCCGACCGGAGCCGCCCGTCCCCGGCGCTGGCGCTGACGCGGGCAAAGCTCCTCGTCATCGACCGGATCGACCTGATCCATCTCGTCGCCCGCTATCCCGGGCTTGCCGGACGGCTCAAGCCGGATGTCGAGGACGCGGCGGGGCTGGGCGAAGCCGCCGGCGTCGTCTCGGTGGAGCCGGGCGACAGGCCGGCATCCGGGCAGGATTCTGCCTAACATTGGTGCCGCCGGCACGGTGCCTTGCCATCGCTCATGATCTAGGCTGGGGCGGAGACGGATGGGGAGCCGGTCGGCCAGGCAATGTTCGAGTATGAAGCGGCACGGGAGCTACTGATCGTCCTCGGCACGGCCGGGGTTGTAGTGCCGCTCTTCGGCAAGATGCGCTTCGGGGTCGTGCCCGGCTTTCTGCTGGCCGGCCTGCTGCTCGGGCCCGGCGGTCTCGGCAGCTTCGTCGGCGAGGTGCCCTGGCTCGCCTATGTCACGTTTTCCAACCCGGAGCGGGTCCAGCCGATCGCCGAGCTCGGCGTGATCTTCCTGCTTTTCCTGATCGGGCTGGAATTCTCTTTCGACCGGCTCTGGGCGTTGCGGCGCTACGTGCTCGGCGTCGGCTCGCTGCAGGTATTGTTGTCGGCCGCGGCGATTCTGGGGATCGCGTTGCTGATCGGTCTCGACCTGTCCGGGGCGCTGGTGCTCGGCCTCGCGCTTTCCCTGTCGTCGACGGCGATCGTCTCGCAGGTGCTGATTGAGGCGCACCGCTTCGCGCTGCCGGTCGGGCGTCTCGTCCTCAGTGTCCTGGTCTTCCAGGATCTGATGGTGGTGCCGATCGTCGTCGTCGTCGGCCTGCTCGGCAGCGCCGGTTCGAGCGATACGGATTTCACCATCGCCAGCGCCGCCGTCGCATTGGCGGTGGTTACCGGCATCGTCGTCGTCGGCCGCTTCCTCCAGGGGCCGCTGATGCGGCTGACGGCGGGAACCGGCAGCCGCGAGCTGGTTGTGGCGATATCGCTCTTCCTGGCGATCGGGGCGGCCGTGCTCACCGCCGCCGTCGGGCTGTCGCCGGCGCTCGGCGCCTTCCTCGCCGGCCTGCTGCTCGGCGAGACCGAATACCGCCATCAGATCGAGGTCGATATCGAGCCGTTCAAGGGCCTGCTGCTCGGCCTGTTCTTCATGACCGTCGGGATGAGCCTCGACCTCGCGGCGATCACCATCGGACCGCTCGCCTTCGTTGCCGCCGTCGTCACCCTTATCCTGCTCAAGGGGATGATCATGATCGTCGTGGCGCGTGCCTTCGGCGTCGGTCTGGCCGTCGCCATCGAGGCCGGTTTCCTGCTTTCGAGCGCCGGCGAATTCGCCTTCGTGGTTTTCACCCTTGCCCGCCAGGAAGCGCTGGTCGCGCCGGGCCTGCTCCAGTTCCTGGTCTCGGTCTCCGCGCTGTCGATGTTCATGGTGCCGGTGCTCGGCGCGCTCGGGCGGCGCGTCGCCAGGGCGATCGCCGTCCGTGAGGACGTCAGGGCCCATGGCGCGGGACCGGGGCAGGCGCACGAACTCGCCGACCACGTGGTCATCGGCGGCTTCGGCCGGGTCGGCGAGATGGTGGCACGGCTGCTGACCGAGGAGCGGATTCCCTGGGTGGCGCTCGATCTCGACGCCGGTTTCGTGGCGGCCGCGCATGCCGCCGGCCGCCCGGTCTTCTATGGCGATGCCAGTCGTCGCGAAATTCTGGAGCGGGTCGGTGGCGCCCGGGCGCGCGCCTTCGTCGCCACGACCGACGCGCCGGGCGCGACGGAAGGCATGGTCGCCGCGATCCGACGCGCCTGGCCGGATGCGGCGATCCATGCCCGCGCCCGCGATTCGGCCCATGCCGAGCATCTCGTCGCGCTCGGCGTGACCGCTGTGACCCCGGAGACCCTCGAAGCCAGCCTTCAGCTCGCGCGCGGCCTGCTGGTGCGTATCGGCTTGCCGGAGGACGCCGCCGACAGCCGGATCGCGGCCGTCCGCGAGGACGAGATGCGCAAGATCGGCAGGGGAGAATGAACGCTACGGAAGGCTCCGCGACAGCGGGCCGATCCGATCGATACGGTTCGTCCAGACGGCGCCATCGAAGCGGGCCGGCACATCCGCGAAGCCCTGCCCATCGTCGACGCCCGAGCTGAAGCCGGAACCGTCATAAGCGCCGAGAAGCACCACCGTCGTATCATACTGCCGGAGGCGATCGATCAGCCGGTCCGGATAGCCCCAGGCGAATGGTGCGACATTCGTCGGAATCATGAAAAGCGTGTTGCGGCATGATTCCGGCACGATCGTCGACCAGCCGAGCAGGGCGTAGCGCACCAGGCATTTGCGTGCATTGTCTGTGCCGAGCACCCTGAGGCTGGGCATGGCTTGGTGAAGCGCGTCGATTGCAGCGCCTCCGCCATAGACCGTCAGGAGATCCTGATGCTCGGGGGCGAGCATGCTCAATTTCTCGGCGAGCCGTTTCCCTTCCTCCGGGTCGTCGCTCTTGATGTTGATGAGGAAGCGCTTGTCGGCAAAGGCGAAGAGAACTTCGTCCAGGGTCGGCATCATGCCGGCGCCCTTGCCCCGGAATGGAAAGGACTTGCCGTTGTCGGCGGTGTAGCCATAGCCGATGTCCAGGCTCTTGAGCTCGGCGAGGCTGTGGTCGCGGGTGACGCCATGGCCGTCGGTCCGGCAGTCGAGCGTCCAGTCGTGGAAGACGACGAAGTGGCCGTCGGTGGTCGGATGGATGTCGAACTCGACCATGTCGGCGCCCGCCTCGAATGCCGCGGCGAAGCCCTCGATGGTGTTCTCCAGATAGTCGTGCTCGGGCGGGAATATCCGCTCGGCCGTGCAGGTTTCCCCGGTGAGGCCTTCCCGGTGGAAGGTCTGTCCAAGGCCGCGATGGGCAATCAGCATCGGCTTCTCAGCGGACGCCGGTGCCAGCAGGTTCGTGTTGAGGATGAAGATGCCCGCCGCGAGGAGCACAATGATGGCGGCGATGTAACGAAATATGCGAAGCACGAAAAACGCTCCCCCTTCGAGAGCGCTTTCCGTGGTCGATAATGGCGCCGAAAAGGAGGCGCGGCCCTCGTTTTCCGAAGGCGTCAGCGAGCGAGGCGGGTGGCGTTCTGGCGCTCCACCATCCAGCCGGG
>JAGRKY010000635.1 GCA_020442095.1 Bauldia sp. | reverse complement strand
CCAGATCAAGCTCCAGATTCAGGCTGGCAAGGCGAACCCCGCGCCGCCGATTGGCCCGGCGCTCGGTTCGCGCGGCGTCAACATCATGGAGTTCTGCAAGCAGTTCAACGCCCGCACCCAGAAGGAGGCGGGGATGGTGATCCCGTAGGCACCGTAGCCGTAGAGGAGGCAGGGCGCGGTTCCGTCGATCGCGGTGTCCCGGCGATAGAGCAGCGAGACGGGAACGGTCGCGCCGTCCGGCGCCACGGCGAAGACGCGGCGGGTGACATAGTCCGCCGGGTCGTGGCCGGAGGGGACCTGGTCCTCCTTCCGCAACACGCGGCTTCGCGCTGCCATGTCGTAGTCGTAGACCCGGCCGGGCGTCGTCATCGACGAATAGGTGAAGCGGAAGGTCGTCGTGTCGAATTCGAGGCTTCCGGCTACGCCGAGGGCATAGGCTTCCTCGTCGAAAGCGATCGGATGCTCCTCGCCGGTGGCGAGATGGCGGACGACGATCCGGGGGAGGCCGCCCTCGCGCTCCAGCCGGACTAGGAAATCCTTGTAGGCGGTGATGTTGAGGATCAGGCGGCCGAGGCTGTGCGGAACGAGGTCGCGCCAGTGCGCCCGGTCGGGCGTTTCGACGGGGGCGGTGACGATCCGGTAGTCCTCGGCGTCGCCGCCATTGGTCAGGATGTAGAAGAGATCGCCGGAATGCTCGATCGAATATTTCTCGGCCGGGCGGCGCTCGGCGACGAGGCGCGGCTTGCCGGTCGGATCGTCGGCATCGAGGATCCAGCTTTCCGACGTCTCGTGGTCGTGGCTGTCGATCAGGATGTAGCGGTCCGACTGGGTCTTGCCGACGCCGAGGAAGTATCCGGGATTGGTGTCGGCATGGACCAGCACGTCCTCGGTTCCGGCGCCGACCTCGTGGCGGAAGACCTTCGCCGGGCGGTGGTTCTCGTCGACCCAGACGTAGAAGAGCGTCCGCCCGTCGGCTGCCCAGACCGGCGCGCCGGTGGTCATCGGGATGACGTCGGCGAAATCCTCGCCGGTGGCGAGGTCGCGGATCCGGATATCGTAATATTCCGAGCCCATCTCGTCCGAGGCATAGGCGAGGTACCGGTGGTCCGGACTGTGCGAGGTGCCGCCAAGATGGAAATAGGCCTTGCCCTCGGCGAGCTGGTTGGCGTCGAGCAGGATCTCTTCCTCGCCGCCGTCGCGCGGGGTGCGGACCAGCATCGGGTGCTCGGCGCCGTGGGTGTAGCGGATGCCGTAGGCATAGGGGCCGTCCGGGGCGGGGACCGACGAATCGTCCTCCTTGATGCGGGCCCGCATCTCGGCGAAGAGCTGCTCCCGGAGATCGGCGACGTCGGCGAGGGCGGCTTCGGTATAGGCGTTCTCGGCGTCGAGATAGGCGCGGATGTCGGCGGGCAGGACCGTCGGGTCGCGCATCACCTGCTGCCAGTTGTCGGCGCGCAGCCACGCATAGTCGTCGGTGCGGGTCACCCCGTGCCAGGTGGACGAGACCGGTCGCCTTTCCGCGGCCGGGGGGCGGAGGCCCGCTCCGCCGCCCTGGTGCCGGTCGAGTTCTTCGTCACGAAGTCGCTTTGTCATCAGGTTCCAGATCCAGTGCGCAGCCATTCATGCAGTAGCGGAGGCCGTTCGGCCCGGGGCCGTCCGGAAAGACGTGGCCGAGATGCGCCTCGCAGGCGGCGCAGCGAATCTCGGTCCGCACCATGCCGTGCGAGCGGTCGGTGATCGCCTCGACCGCCACCTCGTCGACCGGCTGGGTGAAACTCGGCCAGCCCGACCCCGAATCGTATTTGGTCTCGGAACGGAAGAGCGGAGCCCCGCAGGAGACGCAATGATAGAGCCCGCTGCGCTTCTCATGGACATAGGGCCCGGTGAACGGGCGTTCCGTGCCGGCCTGGCGGGTGACGTAATACTGCTCCGGCGTCAGCTTTTCGCGCCATTCGGCATCGGATCTGACGATTTTTTCCGGGCGTGTCTTCTCGGTCATCGGCTGAATTCCGCTGTTGCGGTCGGAGAAAGGGGCCCGGCGCGACGGAATGCCCGGGGTTTCTCCTATATGAGGCCCGAGCCTTGCATCCTCAACGGCAAATTGCCGTGAAGGCATTGTGAGGAGGCAGTATCGCTTGATCGCCTTGCCGTTCATGGGCCATTAGTTTGATGGATTCGGCCGGTTCCCACTGCCGGTAGAAGGAAGATCATGCGGCTCGTCAGCCTCGCCATATCGTTGTTCATCTTCTGGGTGCTGCTTTCCGGGCATTTCGACGCCTTCCTGCTCGGCGCGGGAGCGCTGACGGCGATTCTCGTCGCCGCCGCCGGCCGGCTGTTCGGCTATTCCGACGAGGAAGGGCATCCGGTGGAGCTGATCCTGCGGGGGCTGATCTACTGGCCTTGGCTGGTGAAGGAGATCGTCGTGTCGGCGCTCGGCGTCTCGAAGATCATCCTCAACCCTTCGCTGCCGATCTCGCCGCGACTGCTCACCGTCTGGCCGACCGAGAAGACCGCTGTCGGCGTCGTCACCTTCGCCAACTCGATCACCCTGACGCCCGGCACGATCACCGTCGAGGCCGAGCGCGATCGCAGCAATACGCGCTACCTCGTCATCCATGCGCTGACCGACGAGACCGCCGCCGGCCTCGAGACCGGCGACATGGATCGCCATGTGACGACCTTCGAGGGAAGCTCGTGATGCTTGCCGCCGGAATGATCGCGGTGCTCGTTGCGGTGACGCTGATGCTGGTGCGCGCCCTCAAGGGGCCGACGGTCTTCGACCGGCTGGTCGCCGCCAACTCGATCGGCAACGGGGCGATCGTCATCCTGGCGCTGTTCGGCTTCCTGGCCGGCCGGCCTGCCTTTCTCGACATCGCCATCACCTACGCCCTTCTCAACATCATCGGTGTTTTCGCGGTGCTGAAATTCTTCCGCTACGGCCCGCTCGGCTACGACGCCGAGGAAGAGGGAGACGCGTGATGACGGCGGCCGAGATCTTCGCCTGGGTTGGTGGCGTCGCCGTGGTGCTCGGCGGCATCTTCATGGTCATCGGCGCGCTCGGCATGGTGCGCATGCCCGACGTCTTCACCCGCATCCACGCGGCCTCGGTCGGCGATACGCTCGGCGTCTCGCTGATCCTGCTCGGGCTGGTGTTCCTTGCCGGCCTGTCGCTGGTCAGCGTCAAGCTGGTCATCTTGGGGCTGTTCATCGCCTTCACCAGCCCCGCCGCGACCCATGCGGTGGCGCGCGCCGCCCTCCACGCCAACGTCAAGCCGCTCGATCGGGACGGCAAGCCGATGGACGTCGATGATCCCGACAAGGAGGGCGAGCCATCGAAGCCCTGATCAACTTCGCCCTGCTGACGCTCATCGCGGCGACGACGATCGGCATCGTCCGGGTCCGCAACCTCTTCGCCGTCGCGGTGCTGACCACCATCTACAGCTTCCTGATGGCGAGC
>JAGRKY010000058.1 GCA_020442095.1 Bauldia sp. | reverse complement strand
CCGCCGCAACCCAAGCGGATCCGCCAAGTTCCTGCGGGTCGATGCCGAGTTCCTCACGCGCCAGCGTATCGACCGCCGCCCCGTCCTGACTGAGCAGCCGTTGGGCCACCGACGTCGCCTCGGCCTCCGACAGGCCCTTGGACTGGTAGATGAGGATAAGTTCCTCGCGCTCCTGTTCGGGGAACAGCTCGAGCTCCGAGGCTTCCATGGCGATCTGCTGCTCGGCGAGCTCGCGCGCACTGTTGACCGACAGCCATTCCCCCATCGCCATCGAACAGGCACCTGCGATCAATCCCGCGAGTCCGGCAAGCAGGATGGTCTGCTCCGCCGCCGTCGCCCCCGCTACCCCCATGACCAGGCTCATGTTCGAGACGAGGCCGTCATTGGCGCCGAGCACCGCGGCGCGAAGCGCATTGCCGGAACCGGCGCGGTGTCGCCCCTCAAGCCTCGCGATCTCGGGCCCCGCAAGCCCCCCCGATCCCGCCATGGCGGTGCGGATGATGCGGGAATGCAATTGCTCGTCTGCCGGAAGCCCCGCCGCCAACGCCTCCGGCTGGTTCTGGTAGGCCGAATGATCCTTCGCTTCCGTCGCGACGATCACCGGCAGGACGGGCGAAGGCCCGAAGCGACGCGCGATCCAGCAGAGGATCCGGGCGCGCAGGCTAGGGGCCACGTCGACCGGCTTCCCGCCTTTGTCGGTGATCGCCTTCTGCCAGACCTCCACGTGCTTCTGCTCGACGGCGGCAAGCTGGCGGTAGACCTGCGCAACCTTGGCATCCTTCTCCGCCTCCGCCAGCGCCGTGTAGAGCGCGACGCTATCGACCTCGCCCTGAAGGTTGGCGCGATAGCGGGAAAGATCGTCCTGCTGCGCCATGGTCTCCATCCTCCGATTGCGCGGACCGTTCGGTGTACATCACGTCAGTACCCGGCGAAGAAAGCTCGCCCCGAGCTCCAGCCCGGTATTGTCGATTCCGTGCTGCAAGCCCGGCGAAACGTGCCACTCCACGTCAAAACCCGCCGCGCCAAGCGCGGGAACTGCGGCGTGAAGCGTCATCACCGGCACGACCGGATCGATCTCGCCGTGAACCAGAAGGATCGGTGGCTTGCCCGTCGCCTCCGCCGCAAGCTGTTCCGGTCCGGCCAGCATGCCGGAATAACCGACGATGCCGGCGATCGGCGACCGCCGGCGCGGACCGACGTGAAGCGCCATCATCGCACCCTGGCTGAAACCGACGAGCGCGAGCTGTGCATCGCTGAGGCCGAGGCTCGCAAGCTCGGCGTCGAGGAAGGCATCGAGGGCGGGCGCCGCGTGCCGCACGCCATCGGCGATCAGATCCATATCGATCACCGTCAGCGGGAACCACTGCCGGCCCATCGGCGCCTGCGCGCATGGCTCCGGCGCGTGGGGAGAGACGAAAGCCGCGTCGGGCAGCGCCGCGGCCCAGTAGCGCCCGATATCGATCAGGTCGTTGCCGTCCGCGCCATAGCCATGGAGGAAGACAACGAGATGTTTCGCCGGGCCGCCGCTGGCCGGTGGAAGTCGTGGTCCGTCGATCATCAAACCGGTAACGCCGCCCTTTGCCGAGTCGCCCGATAATAGGCCCAGAAGAGTCGGGCCGCGACCCCTCGCCACGGCGACCAGACTTCGGCGATCGTCGCGACGTCGCGCTCGGGCGGTGTCCCGTCCAGGCCAAAGGCATCCGCCACCGCACGACGCAGCGCCAGGTCCCCGGCCGGAAAGATGTCGGCATGCCCGAGGCAGAAGAGGAGGTAGATGTCGGCGGTCCACGGACCGATCCCCCTGATCCCGGTGAGCAGACGATGCGCCTCCTCTCCCGGCAGGGCAGCGAGACCGTCGATGTCGAGACCGTCTCGACACGCCGCGGCCACCGCACGCAGCGCCGCGATTTTCGGCCGGGACAGGCCGACCGCCCGGAACGTTTCGTCGCCCGCATCGGCAAGCGCCGCCAGCGTGAGGTCGGGAAAAGCGGTCTCGAACCGGCCCCATATGGCATCCGCGCTGGCGACCGAAACCTGCTGGCCCATGACGATCCGCGCCAGCCCCCTGATCCCGCCATCCCGCCGCCGCAACGGAACGGACCCGGCCACCGAGGCGACCGCTTCAAGCCGCGGGTCGGAACGGACAAGCCAGGACAGCCCGTCGGCGATATCGGCTTCCGTCTCGATTGCCCGCATCCATCCCGCCTTTGTCTGCCTGCCGTCTGCTGCTAGACCACGTCGCAGGACGTTGAGGCCAGCCGTCGCCGATCATGCAACCCGTTTTCCGCTTTGCGCCAAGTCCGAATGGCGAGCTGCATCTCGGCCATGCTTTCTCCGCCCTCTATGACCACGCGCTCTGCGCCCGGGCCGGCGGACGTTTCCTGCTCCGTATCGAGGACATCGACCGGACCCGCAGCCGACCCGTCTTCGAGGCCGGGATATACCGCGACCTCGAATGGCTCGGGCTCGACTGGGAGACTCCCGTCCGCCGCCAGTCCGAGCATATGCCGGCCTACCGCGAGGCACTCGACCGGCTGCGGACGGCGCACCTCGTCTACCCGGCCTTCATGACGCGGGGCGAGATCGCGCGAGTGGCAACCGATCCCGCCTGGCCCCGCGACCCCGACGGCGCGCCGCTTTACCCGGACCGTGACGGGGAGCTCTCGCCCGAGGAGGCCGAGCGGCGCATCGCCGCCGGGGCCCCTCATGCGTGGCGCCTCCGTACCGACCGCGCGATGGAAGAGGCCGGCTCGCTTTGCTGGCAGGAGGACGGCGCCGGCCCGGCCGGCGAACGCGGCACCGTCATCGCCCGACCGGACCTCTGGGGCGATTTCGTCGTCGCCCGCAAGGACGTGCCGACCAGCTATCACCTTGCGGTCGTCATCGATGACGCGATCCAGGGCGTGACCCATGTGGTGCGCGGCCGCGACCTGTTTCACGCCACCGCGGCGCATGTCCTGCTCCAGAAGCTCCTCGGCCTGCCGACGCCGGCCTATCATCATCACCCCCTAATCACCGACGAGGCCGGCCGGAAGCTGTCGAAATCCGACGGAGCGACGAGCCTCCGCTCGCTCAGGGAAGGCGGCGCGACGCCTGCCGACATTCGGGCGATGGTCGGGATCGATGCGGCACTCGCTTCGCTACCCGGCTAGATCCATTCGAGGACCGACATCCACAGAGTCGCCGTCACCACGGCGAAGCCGGTGGATATCAGGATGGTGTTCGAGGCCAGCGCCTCGCCGGTCCGGAACCGGGCGGCGATGAGATAGGCATTGACGCCGGTTGGACACGCTGCGGCGATCACCGCGACCTTGGCCCATACCAGCGGCATCGGCACGACGTAGCGGGCAACCAGAAGCACTACGCCGGGCATGACGATGAGCTTCAGGATGCTCAATGCGATGCCGGCCGGAATGTTGCGGCGGATACCGTATTTGCGGAGCGACATGCCAAGCGCGAAAAGCGCCAGGGTCGCGGCGACATCGGCCAGCCGGTCGACGAGGACGGTCGGGCCGCCCCCGTAAGGCAGGCCGAGAAGCCGCCACAAGGCGCCCGCGAAGAGGCCGATGATGATCGGGCTCTTCACCAGGCTTCTCACCACGCTGCGGGCGACGGACAGGATGCTGCTGTGCGCTTCACCGACACCGTCGAGCCTTTCGGCGCGGCCGATCAGCATGGCACTGGCGGTCATCATCACCGGCATGTGGACGGCAATGATCAGGGCCAAGGCCACCACGCCGTCATGTCCATAGGCAGCCATCACCAACGGTATGCCGACGAGCGCGACGTTGCTGTAGGAGCCCGAGACGCCACCGACCAGGCCGGCCCGCGCATCGCGGCCGAAGCCACGCCGGATGACGAAATCGCCGACGACCCAGATGACGGCGAGGACCGCGAAATAAGGAAGCCAGATGCGCCATGGTTCGGCCCCGCTGAAATCGGCGGTGGCGATGGTGCGGAAGATCAGCAGCGGGATGGCGATGACAAAGACGAAATCGGCAAGCGCCTCGCCGGCGGGACGGGTGAGCAAGCCCGACCAGGCGACGCCGTAGCCGACGGCGATCAGCCCGAAAACGGGCAGGACGATATTGGCTATCTGGGAGATGACCACGGGGCAGATGTTAGCCGGTTCTTAAGCAAGCCGCGGGATAGTTGCCTGAATTCGAGCTGGAAGCGAGCGCAAATGCCGGGCGACGGAGCCAGGGAACTGCGAACGTATGACGGTCGGCAGCCGGTGATCGCGGCGATCGACGGCAATCCCGCGACGGCCGCTATTCTGACCATGCTGGCGGAACAGTTCGGATGCAAGGTGCTGAGCGATCGGACGGCCGAAGCGGGCCTCGCCCGCCTCAGACGGGCGCACCCCGTCGATCTCGTCGTCATCGATTTCACGATCACGGACATGGACCCCTTTGTCGCGGCGCAGTTGATCCGCATGGGTGACCGGCATCGCACCACGCCAATCATCGCGATTGCCGATGCATCGGATCCGAACCTCGTGGAGGGTCGGCGCCCCGCCTGCTTCTCCCGCATGCTGACCAAGCCGTACAGCCCGCGCGAACTCTACTTCATCTTCGAGGCCGCGCTGGCGCGGGTCGCGGAACCCGCCCTGCCCCTCGCCTGATCTTTCCGTCCCCTGCCCCATCGTCCTCAGGGTCGCGGCCGGTCCATCCGCGCCAGCGCCGCATTGAACTCGGCGCCGAAGATCATGATCAGGGCGATCAGATACATGAAGAAGATGGCGGTGACGACGCTGGCGAGCCCCGCGTAATAGGCCGCATAGTTGGCGAAGCGCTGCAGGTAGAAGCTGAACGCCCAGGTCGCGATCAGCCAGAGCAGAAGCGTGATGACGATGCCGGGCCACAGGCGCAGCACCGGTGGACGGCCGGCCGGCAGCCAGAGATGGGCCGCCACGAGCACGATGGCAAGCGCCACGCTGGTGACACCGAGCCGGACAAAGGTGAAGGTCGTCGCATAGGGCGCGATCCCCGGAAAATGCGACGTCAGCCAGCTGAAGATCAGCGGCCCGAGCACCCCGAGGAAGGCCAGCGCGAGGCTGGCGACAGCGCCGACGATCACGAAGCCGATGCTTTGCAGGCGAAGCAGGATGAAGTTTCGCTTTTCGGAGACGCGGTAAGCGCGATTGAGCGCGGTCCGGACCGCCTCGACCCCGTTCGATGCAAGGAAGATCGTGACCACGATCGAGATCGTCAGGAGCCCGCTCTGCTGCTGGCCGAGGACGTTGCGAACATCGGCCGAGATCGGCCCGGCGACATCCTCCGGCCAGGCTTCGAACAGCAGGCCGGCGACGCGGCTCGCCAGCCCGGCTTCTCCGAAGAAGCTGGCAAGCGCGGCGACAAAGATCAGGAAGGGAAAGACCGACATCAGGGCCGACAGCGCGACGTGGCTTGCCATGGCAAAGCCGTCGTCGGCGCTGAGATGGCCGACCGCGTCGCCGATCACGCCACGGCATCGCCGGTAGAGCGATGCGTTCGGATCCGTCATGATTGCCCCGTTGCCACCGTCATTTCATTGCCGCCGCGTATCATGCCCGCCTCCTAAGTGCTAGTTTCGGCAGGCTCGCCCGTAATCCAACCCCAACCCCAATCGTGACCGAAGCGAACCGCACGATCCTGATTACCGGCTGTTCCTCGGGCATCGGCCATCACGCCGCGCTGGGTCTCAAAGGCCTCGGCTGGCGGGTCTTCGCCGCCGCGCGCAAGGAAGCCGACGTCGCGCGGCTCGTCGACGAGGGGCTCGAATCGGTCCGGCTCGACTATGCGGACGAGGAGTCGATCACGACCGCGCTCGCCGATGTCCTGTCACGGACCGGCGGGCGGCTCGACGCGCTGTTCAACAATGGCAGCTACGCCCAGGCCGGCGCCATCGAGGATGTCGACACCGCCGCGATGCGCGCTCAGTTCGAGGCGAATTTCTTTGGCTGGCACGATCTCACCCGGCGGGTCATCCCGGTGATGCGCCGCCAGGGAAGCGGCCGCATCGTCTTCTGCTCCTCGGTGCTGGGCTTCGTCGGCGCCCGCTATCGCGGTGCCTATGTCGCTTCGAAGCACGCAGTCGAAGGCTATGCCGACAGCCTCCGCCTCGAGCTCCACGGCACCGGCATCTCGGTCGTCCTGATCGAGCCGGGACCGATCGCCAGCAACTTTCGCCAGAACGCCGTCGACAACATCCACCGGACGATCGACATCGACGGTTCGGTCCACAGCGACAGCTACCGGCGCGATCTTTCGGAGCGGCCCGACGGGCAGACCCACACGCCCTTCCGGCTCGGGCCCGACGCCGTCTTCGCCAAGCTGGTCAAGGCCCTCGACAGCCGCAACCCGAAGCCGCGCTACCGGGTCACCGTGCCGACCCATATCGCCGCGGTGCTGAAGCGGATCCTTTCGACGCGGATGCTCGACCGGGTCGTCCGCTCCGGCTGAGGGGCGGTCCCTCGCCGCTACGGCTCGAGCTCGGTATCCCAGTAGAGATAGTCGAACCAGGATTCGTGGAGATAGTTCGGCGGGAACAGCCGGCCGTTGTTATGCAGGTCGGCGACCGTCGGCTGGTAGGGCATCTGCGCCGGCCACATGCCGGCATCGCGCGGATGCTTGCCGCCCTTCCTGAGATTGCAGGGCGAGCAGGCGGCGACGACATTGTCCCACGTCGTCTGTCCGCCGCGCGAGCGCGGGATCAGGTGGTCGAAGGTGAGATCGTCCTTCACGCCGCAATACTGGCACTCGAAGCGATCGCGCAGGAAGACGTTGAACCGGGTAAAGGCCGGGTGCTTTGCCGGCTTGACGTACGTCTTCAGGGAGACGACCGAAGGCAGCTTCATCGCGAAGGACGGGCTTCGCACCGCCACGTCATATTCGGAAACGATGTTCACCCGGTCGAGGAACACCGCCTTGATCGCATCCTGCCACGACCACAGCGACAGCGGGTAGTAGCTGAGCGGCCGGTAGTCGGCATTGAGAACCAGCGCCGGATTGGACCCCGGCGATACATGGACGTTCACGGGCACTCCCGAATCACGATCGCT
Source organism: Bauldia sp. (assembly GCA_020442095.1). Next base: position 6,082 of record JAGRKY010000058.1, on the reverse strand, counting down.
TACAGGGCTCAACCCCGTGAGCGCGGCGCATACTCTATATGGTATGTGACACGGGTGTGAAGAGGGAAGGCGGTACCCGGTCTGCCCGAAATGCCGCCCGGCGGAACCCGCCTGGCCGTTGCCCCGGCAGGCCCTGCGACGACGAATTCGCTACGGGGAAGCCTTCTCCAACACCGTCTCGAGCTGCTCGACCAAAGCACGTTTCTCCTCGTCGTCGCCGATCGCGTCGAGCCGCCTGGCGAGCGCCTGGGTGAAGGCGACATAGTCGTTGGCCCAGTCCCGCTCGATCTGGTTCGTTGCCACCCGCGCCGCCCCGGCAGCGTGGCGAAGCGGTTCCTTGCCGGCCTTCAGCATGAAGACGTCGTCGAGCTGCGGCAGGTGGATGCGCCCCGCCGGGACGCCTTCCTCCACCAGCAGCGCCTTCAACGTCTCCCGCGCATGGTCCTCGCCGTGGGTCAGGAAGATGCCGCCGCTGACCGGCAGGCGCTCGCGGATCCAGGCGAGCAGTTCCGCCTGGTCGGCATGGGCCGAGTAGCTGCCAAGGCTGCGGATGGTCGCCCGGACCTTGATGTCGGCGCCAAAGATCCGCACCTCTTCGGCGCCGCCCTGGATGATGGCGCCGAGCGTCCCTGGCGCCTGGTAGCCGACGAAGAGCACCGTCGCCTCGCGGCGCCACAGGTTGTTCTTGAGGTGGTGGCGGATGCGGCCGGCCTCGCACATGCCGCTCGCCGAGATGATGATCGCGCCGCCGCTGATCCGGTTGATCGCCTTGGAATCCTCGACGTCCTCGGTAATGTGGAAATTCGGGTGGCGGAACAGCTTTGCCTCGTCGAGGGCGATATCGTCCAGCGTATCGGCATGGCGGATGAACACCTTGGTGACGCGGCTGGCGAGCGGCGAGTCGAGGAAGACCGGTGTCGATGCCGGTATCCGCCCCTCGGCGAGAAGCACGCCGATATCATGAAGCAGCTCCTGGCTCCGCTCCACCGCGAAGCTCGGGATGACGAGGTTGCCACCCCGTTTCATCGCCTCGACGATCTCGCGCTCCAGCGCCGCGCGGCGCGCTTCGACGGTGATGTCCTCGCGGTCGCGATCGCCGTAGGTGCTCTCGCAGATGACATAGTCGAAGCCTTCCGGCGCATCGGGGGCGAGATGGAAGACCTTTTCGTCCGGCCCGAGATCGCCGGAGAACAGGATGCGCAGTGGCCGAGGCCCGCCGTTGTCGATCGCGAGTTCGATCGACACCGCCCCGAGGATATGGCCGGCATTCCAGAACCGGACCCTGACACCCGGCCCCGGCTCGAACCATTCCTCGAGTCCATGCGGTGCGACATTCTCGAGCGCGGTCTCGGCATCCACCTGGGTGTAGATCGCCTCGATCTGGGGCTTTCCCTGACGCCGCAGGGTGCGGTTCTTCCGCTCGACCTCGCCCTCCTGGATCTTGCCGCTGTCCGGCAGCATGAAGGTCAGGAGATCGAGCGTCGACTCCGTTGCGTGGATCGGACCGGTGAAGCCGTGTCGCGTCAGCTTCGGCACCAGCCCGCTGTGGTCGATATGCGCGTGGGTCAGGAGCAGGTAGTCGATCTCGGCCGGATCGAAGGGAAACGGCGCGTAGTTCAGCTCGCGGATCGTCTTGTTGCCCTGGAACATCCCGCAGTCGACCAGGAAACGCCCACGGTCATGTTCGACGAGATAGCAGGAACCGGTGACGGTCCCCGCCCCTCCGCGGAAGGTTATCTTCGTGGCCATGGCGCCGTCGGTGCTCCTGTATCGTCGGGTCCGGAATCGTGGTCGGCATCCTGCCACGGCCTCCGCTCCCGAGGCCACCGCCAAGGCAATCTCGCGCCGCTTTCGACATCCCGGTCGGAACGCGCTATGCCGTGAAGGGAAGCTTGTCCGACAAGTAGCGAGGAACGACATGGAATACCGCCTGCTCGGCCGCTCGGGCCTCAAGGTCTCGACGATTGGAATGGGAACCATGACCTTCGGTCGTGGCAAGGACGCGGTCGGATCGGTTGGCGTCAAGGACGCACGCCGCCAGGCTCACATGATGATCGATCACGGCGTCAACCTCGTCGACACCGCCAATGTCTATTCGGCCGGACGCTCAGAGGAGATCACCGGGGCGGCCCTGAAAGGCAAGCGCAACGATGTCGTGCTCGCCACCAAGGTGCGCTTCGGCATGGGCCCCGGCCCGAACGATCGCGGCCTCTCCCGCCACCACATCATCACCCAGTGCGAGGCAAGCCTGAAGCGCCTGCAGACCGACTGGATCGATCTCTACCAGGTCCACCAGTGGGACGGCGTGACGCCGATCGAGGAGATCATTGCGGCGCTGGATTATCTCGTATCGTCGGGGATGGTCCGCTACGTCGGCTGCTCGAACTGGTCCGGCTGGCACATCATGAAGGGGCTCGCGGCGGCCGACCGCCTCGGCGGCGCCCGCTTCGTCAGCCAGCAGATCCACTACACCGTCGAGGCACGCGAGGCGGAATACGAGCTCGTGCCGATCTCGCTGTCGGAAGGACTTGGCATCCTTGTCTGGAGTCCGCTCGCCGGCGGATTGCTGACCGGCAAGTTCCGGCGCGGCAAGAAAAACCCGGCCGGCACCCGGCATGAAAAGGGATGGCGCGAGCCGCCGATCCGCGACTGGGAGCGTGCCTACGACATCATCGAGGTGATCGTCGACATCGCCAAGGCACGGAAGGTTTCCGGGGCGCAGGTCTCGCTCGCCTGGACGCTCGGCCGTCCGGGCGTGACGTCGGTGATCGTCGGCGGTCGGACCGATGAGCAGTTCAAGGACAGCCTCGGCGCGGCGGAGCTTGAACTCACCGCGGAAGAGCGCCGGCGCCTCGACGACGCCAGCAAGCTCCCCCTGCTCTATCCCTACTGGCACCAGGTGATGACGGCGACGGACCGGCTTTCGCCGGCCGACCTCGCGCTGCTCGAGCCGTATATCTGAACGTCAGGCCCGCACTGTCAGCCCCGCACTGTCAGGCTTGCGACCGGGCGACTTCCGCCGGCTCCTCCGCGAGCGGGCGGAAGGCGCCCCACATCGCGACGACGACGAGGAAGATGGAGACCACCGCGTTCCATCCGGCGAAAGACAGGCCGAGCAGGCGCCAGCTCGCCGTGGTGCAGGATACGACGCGGATGGTGTCGAGCTGACCGAGGAGGTCGTTGACGTCGGCGACAGCGGGAGCGTTGCCACCGCAGTCGGCCGGACCGAGCCACCAGCCCCATTCGGCGCCGGCGTGATAGACGCCGAGATAGGCGCCATAGGCGAAGATGATGCCGGCCATGATCAGGAACATGCGCGCGACCGTCGGCTTGGCTCCGGCGGCCGCGGCCAGAAGGCCGGCGATCGCCAGCGGCACGCCGATATAATAAGGAACGCGTTCCTGGAGACAGAGCGCGCAGGGAATGAAGCCGGCGATGAGCTCGAAGCCCCAGGCGGTCGCGATCGTCGCAAGGCCGACAATGCTGACCACGGCGGGCGCCAGCATTTCGCGACGGCGGGTCGCATCCAACATCGTTTTCCTCAGACCAGATAGCGGGCGGCAACGAAACCGCCGATCAACAACACCATGAAAACGGTGAAAACAAGTCCGAGTCGGCGTTCGATGAATTCACGAATTGGTGGGCCGACCCAATAGAGCAGGCCGGCGACAATCACGAAACGCAGCCCCCGGGCAACGATGCTGGCGATCATGAAGACGATGAAATTGAGCCCTGTCGCGCCGCTGGCGATGGTGATCACCTTGTAGGGGAAGGGCGTCACACCCGCGGCAAGGACGATCCAGACACCCCAGTCGTTATACCAGGCGGCAAACCGCTCGAACTGCTGGTCGTAGCCGTAGAATTGCAGGATCGGCAGGGCCACCTGCTCGAACAGGAAGGCGCCGATCAGATAGCCGAAGATTCCACCGACGACCGAGGCGATCGTGGCGATCGCGGCGAAGCGCCAGGCCTTGCCGCGGTCGGCAAGAACCATCGGGATCAGCAGGACGTCGGGCGGGATCGGGAAGAAGGACGATTCGGCAAATGCGACGCCGGCGAGCGCCTTGTCGGCGTGGCGGCCGGCCGCCAGTCCCATCGTCCAGTCGTAGAGTCGTCGGAGCAAGGCCGGTTCCTATTGGCGACGGTTGGTAACGCGCGCCAACCTGGCGGAGGAGGTTGACCGCAATGGGCGCGTCACTATGATCCCGGCCTTCCGATCCGCCGAGGCGGCATCGGCCTGCCTCGCGGGTGTGGCGGAACTGGTAGACGCGCTGGACTCAAAATCCAGTTCTGGTGACAGAGTGTCGGTTCGAGCCCGACCACCCGCACCAATCCCTCCGACTTCGGTATCGCGGACCTGCACGTTGCCGGCCTTACCGCCGCAAGCGGTTGCAGACCGCATCCAGCTGCTCGAGCGTCTTGTAGCGGATCCGCACTTCGCCGCCATTCTTGCCGTGATTGATGGCAACGCCGAGGCCGAGCATATCGCCGAGGGCCTTCTCGAGCGCCCGCGTATCGGCGTCCTTCACCGGCGCCTCGGCCTTGTGCTTCGCCTTGCTTCGCCCGTTGTCGGTGAAGGCCTCGGCCTCGCGAACGCTCATCCCGGCCTCGACGATTCGCCGTGCCGCCTCTTCCGGATCGGCCAGCGTCACCAGGGCGCGCGCGTGGCCGGCAGAGAGTTTTCCGCTCCGCACATAGTCACGAACGCTTTCCGGCAGCTTCATCAGCCGCAGCGTGTTGGCGATGTGGGAACGGCTCTTGCCGATCACCTCGGCCAGCTGCGATTGCGTGTACTGATGGTCATCAATCAATTGCTGGTAGCCGAGCGCTTCCTCGAGCGCATTGAGATCGGCGCGCTGCACGTTCTCGATGATCGCGAGTTCCAGCGCCTCGCTGTCGGTGACCTCGAGGATTACAACCGGAACGTTATGAAGGCCGACCTTCTGGGCGGCCCGCCAGCGCCGCTCGCCAGCGATGATCTCATAGTTGTCGCCACCACCCCCGACCTGGCGGACGAGGATCGGCTGGACGACACCGCGCTCCTTTACCGAGGCCGCGAGATCGTCGAGCTCGGACGCGCTGAAATCCTTCCTCGGGTTGCGGGGATTGGGACGCAGGAATTCGACCGGCAGGGTCTTGGGCGGCGCTGCGCGGCGCTTTTCGGGGCCGGGCTCCGTCGCGATGTCGCCGATCAAGGCTGCCAGTCCACGGCCAAGGCGCTGCCGGGATGTGTCTTCAGCCATGGCCATTTCCTTTGTTTTTCATTGATTTATATGGTTAACAAAAAGTGGACATTTCGTTTCGCCGCCGAATCGCATCACGCGGCGCGGAGCTGCCGCTCCCGCTGGATGATCTCGGCGGCAAGTCGGAGATAAGCCTGGCTTCCGGTGCTCTTGAAATCGTAGAGCAACACCGGCTTGCCATGGGACGGCGCCTCCGAGACGCGGACATTCCGCGGAATCACGGTGTCATAGACGGCGGCGCCCATATTGGCGCGGACATCCGCGACGACCTGGCTGGAAAGCGAGTTGCGGCTGTCGAACATGGTCAGGACGATGCCGTGGATCGACAACTCCGGGTTGAGCGATTGCTTCACCTGCTCGACCGTCTGGAGGAGCTGGCTCAACCCCTCGAGGGCGAAGAACTCGCACTGAAGTGGTACCAGCACCGAATGGGATGCGGCCATACCGTTGATCGTCAACAGGTTCAGCGACGGCGGGCAGTCGACCAGAACATAGGTATAGTTTCGGGCACGACTCGAATCTTGTTGCGATAGCGGAGCGAGTGCCTTGCGGAGCCGGAAGGCACGGTCGCTGCTCGCGGCGATCTCCAGCTCTACCCCGAGCAGATCGAGCGTCGACGGCGCGACGGCCACGCGCGGGACCGCCGTCTCGAGAGCGACTTCCTCCAATGTCGCCTCGCCGAGCATCAGGTCGTAGGTCGACAAGGCCCGGCTTTTCCGGTCGATGCCGAGGCCGGTCGAGGCATTGCCCTGCGGGTCGAGGTCGACCACCAGCACCTCTTCGCCGGTCGCGGCCAGCGCCGTGCCGAGATTGATGGCCGTGGTCGTCTTGCCGACGCC
>JAGRKY010000634.1 GCA_020442095.1 Bauldia sp. | reverse complement strand
ACGACAGTCCCGACTGGAAGCCTTCAAGGCAGATCTTCTCGAACAGCCGGATGTCGTCGTCGACCGGCCGCCCCCATTCCCGGTCATGGTACACGGCATAATCGGGCGTGCTGCCACCCCAGACGCATCGCTTCCTGCCGTCCTCGCCGACAGCGAGGCCATCTTTCCCGGTCATCGCCTTTTCTCCACGCGCCGATGCATTGCATGAGTCGACCGCCACCGGAAGGTGCCTGCGCCGGCGCTGCTGACAGGGGCTGGCAAGGGTCTGTTAACCATGATCTCGGGGCGGATGCCGGTGCCACGGAGCGGCAAGGTGCCGTTCACCATTCGGTTGGGATTTGCCGTCAGAGTAGTGTCGAGGAACGGCCCCAAGAAAACAAACCACCGGGAAAGCGTCATTCTCCCGGCCGCTTCCTGACATGAATGAGTGAACCGGCCGCAGGGTCCGGTCGTGACGCGTCGGGTGGTTGCATGAAGTCCCTCCTTCTTGTGTTTGCGTGTGTCGCATCCGGATTGGGCGGCGTCGCCGAGGCCGGCCAGGGCTTCAGCGTACCGCGGCCGCCGGCGGTCCTCAGCCCGGATCTTGCGGCACCGTGGCTGCGCCAGACAAAGCCGGGCGCCCGGCCGACCGTCACCCGGTCGCGGACCCTGGCTCGGGCGAGAGCGGCTCCGCCGCGCATCCGCCCCGAATTCCTGCCGACCATCGTGCGCTACCGCGGCGGCGAGAAGCCGGGCACGATCGTCATCGATACCGGTCACCGATTCCTCTTCCTCGTCCTCGATGGTGGCAGGGCGAAGCGCTACGGCGTCGGCGTCGGCCGGCCGGGCTTCGAATGGGCCGGCACCCACACCGTGACCGCCAAGGCGGAGTGGCCGACCTGGACGCCGCCCGAGGAGATGCGGGAGCGCGAGCCCGGCCTGCCGGCTTCGATGAAGGGCGGTCCGGACAACCCGCTCGGCGCACGCGCCCTCTATCTCGGCGACACGCTTTACCGCATCCACGGCTCGAACCAGCCCTGGACCATCGGCAAGGCGGTTTCGTCCGGATGCATCCGGATGCGCAACGAAGACGTGGTCGACCTCTACGAGCGGGTTCCGGTCGGAACCAGGGTCATCGTCATGTAGCCCGATCCTCGAATACGGGGGGCGGCGGCCGCCGAACGGCCGCGGCAACGGGGGCGCTCGCGGGGAAATACGGCGGGCGCCCCTCAAATCCTCACCGCAACGTTATTCGACAGCGGTTGCCTGTCGCCCCCGAGTCCCGTTACTCTGTGCCTCGGTCAGGGAAGCCGCGCGCCCGCTCCGGTCGGCGCCGCCGCGGCAAATGGGGAAGCCTCATGGTGTTCAGAAGGCTTGCAATCGGCTTGGCATTGATCGGTGCGGTCGCCACTGTCGCACCGGCCGAGGCGGGATTCTTCCGTGATCTGATCGCCAACATGCAGACCGGCGGGCCCGGTGGCGATGGCGGCTCCTTCTATCCCGAAGAAGTCTCGAAAAACCGCATCGCGCCGTTCCGCTATCGCAAGCAGACGGTGTCCTACAAGACGAGCCAGAAGCCTGGCACCATCATCGTCGATCCGAGGCAGCATTTCCTCTATTACGTGCTCGGCAACGGCAAGGCGATCCGCTATGGCGTGGGCGTCGGGCGCGAGGGCTTCGGCTGGAACGGCACGGTCAAGGTCGGCCGCAAGGCCGAATGGCCGACGTGGACGCCGCCGCCGGAAATGGTCGAGCGCGAGCGCAAGCGCGGCCGCATCCTTCCGGCCCAGATGGAAGGCGGCGTCCGCAACCCGCTCGGCGCGAGGGCGCTCTACCTCTATCGGGGCGGCAACGACACGGCCTACCGGATTCACGGCACGTCGGAGCCCTGGACGATCGGCCTGAACGTCTCGTCGGGATGCATCCGCATGCTCAACAAGGACGTGATCGACCTCTATAACCGCACCAAGGTCGGTGCCAAGGTGATCGTTCTTTAGGCTCCGCCGCCCTTGAGGCGCGAATACCGGTCTGCCATAAGGTCTTCGCCGTCGCGGCGATGACCGCCGTTGCGGCTGTCCGTCCCCCGACCCGCGAGTTCCGTTGATCCGTCGATGACCTCCCCCGCGGCACCTGCAGGCGCGCCAATCGGCCATGCCGAAATCCGGACGATCCTGATCGGCGTCGTCCTGGCCATGCTGCTCGGGGCGCTGGACCAGACCATCGTCGTCACGGCGCTGCCGACCATCGGCCGCGATCTCGGCAACGCCGAGAGCCTCTCCTGGGTGGTCACCGCCTATCTCGTCACCTCGACCTCGGTGACGCCGCTCTACGGCAAGCTCAGCGACATCCACGGCCGCCGGGTGACGCTGATGGCGGCGATTTCGATCTTCCTGGTCGGCTCCGTGGCCTGCGCCCTGTCGCCGAGCATCTACTGGCTGATCGGGGCGCGCGCCTTCCAGGGTCTCGGCGGCGGCGCGCTGATCTCGCTCGGCCAGACGATCATCGGCGACGTCGTCGCGCCGCGCGAACGCGGCCGCTACCAGGCCTATTTCGCGGCGGTCTTCACGACCTCCTCGATCGCCGGTCCGGTGCTCGGCGGCCTGTTCGCCGAATATCTCCATTGGTCCTTGATCTTCTGGATCAACCTGCCGCTCGGCGTCGCAGCCTATGTGATGACCAGCCGCGTCCTCAGGCTGCTGCCACGCCACGAGCATCCGCATACGCTCGACCTGGTCGGCGCCGGCCTGATGCTCGCGGCGACCGTCTCCCTCCTTCTCGCGCTCACCTGGGGCGGCAGCGCCTTCCCCTGGGATTCGGCCGAGATCGCAGGCCTGTTCGCCGCCTCGGTGCTCGGCTGGATCCTGTTCAGCTTGCGCCTCGTCAAGGCCAGGGAGCCATTCATCCCGCTCAGCGTGCTCGCCAATTCCGTCGTCCGCAACGGTGTCATCGCGATGTTCTTCGCGATCGGCTCGCTCGTCGGGCTGTCGGTGTTCATGCCGCTCTATTTCGAGGCCGTGCTCGGCCTCACTGCCGCGACCTCCGGCGTCGCGCTGATCGCCCTGATGGGCGGCGCGGTCACCGGCGCGACCATTTCAGGGCGCGTCATGGTCCATTTCACCC
>JAGRKY010000057.1 GCA_020442095.1 Bauldia sp. | reverse complement strand
CGTCGCCGATCACCAGGATCGCCGCTGTGACGACCTCTGAACCGCCATTTTCGGTCATGTCTGCTCCAAAACTGTCCATCCCGTTCGACGTAGCTTTGCGCTAGCGCAAAGTCGAGCCGGGCGCGATGGGGTTGAGTGACGTCGAAATCGACCCGGAATCGGAAATCATGCGCCCGGAACTCGCTGCACGTTACGCCGACGAGCGGCTCCCCCGCTACACCAGCTACCCGACCGCACCGCAATTCAGCGCCGCCATCGGCCCCGATCGCTATGCCGATTGGCTCGGCGAAGTGCCGGAGGACGCCCGCGGCTCGCTCTATATCCACATCCCCTTCTGCCGGCGGATGTGCTGGTATTGCGGCTGCAACACCTCCGTCGCCACCCGCCACCAGCCGGTCGCCGACTATCTTGCTGCCCTCGGCAAGGAGATCGACATGGTGACCGCGCGCCTGCCGCGCCGCCTCGCCGTCACCCATCTCCATTTCGGCGGTGGCACGCCGACCATCGTCCACCCGTCCGAGCTCATCGACCTGATGGCGAAGCTCCGGGACGCCTTCGACATCCTGCCCGGCGCCGAGGTCGCGATCGAGATCGACCCGCGCGTCCTTACGCCCGAGATGGCCTCGGCCCTCGGTGAAGCCGGTTTCACCCGGGCGAGCCTCGGCGTCCAGAGCCTCGACCCGGCCGTCCAGGCGGCGATCAGCCGCCGCCAGGGCTTCGCCGAGACCGCCGCCGCGGTGGAGCGGCTCCGCGAAGCGGGCATCGCCGGCATCAACCTCGACCTCATCTACGGCCTGCCGCACCAGACCGTCGCCTCCTGCGTCGAGACGGTGCGCGCCTGCCTCGCCCTCCGGCCCGACCGCTTCTCGGTCTTCGGCTATGCCCATGTCCCCGGCTTCAAGCGCCACCAGCGCAAGATCGACGCGGCGACGCTTCCCCGCGGCGGCGAGCGGAACGAACAGGCGGACGCGATCGCCGCAGCGATCGAGGCGGCCGGCTATGACCGGATCGGCCTCGACCATTTCGCCCTCCCCGCCGACGCGATGGCCGAAGCTGCCGGCTCCGGCGTCCTTCACCGCAACTTCCAGGGCTACACCACCGACGCCGCCGACCTCCTGATCGGGCTCGGCGCCTCGGCGATCGGCCGTCTGCCAGAGGGCTATGTCCAGAACGCCGCCGTCACCCGCGACTACCTCGCGGCAATCGCGCGCGGCGACCTCGCCACGGTCCGCGGCTTCGCCCTTGGCGACGAGGATCGCCTTCGCGCCGACCTCATCGAGCGGCTGATGTGCGACTTCCGCGTCGACGTCGCCGATGTCTGCGACCGGCATGGCGCCGGTGTCGAGGCGGTGGCGGACGCCCTCCCCGCCCTCGACCGGCTTGCCGCCGACGGCGTCCTCAGCCGCGACGGCAGCGTCGTCGAGATGGCCGCCGATGCGCGTACCCTCGTCCGGGTCGCGGCGGCTGCCTTCGACGCCTATCGCAGCGGCTCCGGCGCCGTCCACAGCCAGGCGGTCTGACCGGCTGGCGCCTGCGGCCCGCCGGATGGTATGGCCGGCCGCATGCGCTTCCCCACGCCCCTGATCGAAGCCCGGCTGATCCGCCGCTACAAGCGCTTCCTCGCCGATGTCGAGATGGCGGACGGCGCGATCGTCACCGTCCATTGCGCCAACCCGGGCGCGATGACCGGCCTCGCCGCGCCGGGATCGCGCGTCTGGCTCTCGCGATCCTCCAATCCGAAGCGCAAGCTGCCGCTCTCCTGGGAGCTGGTCGAGGCGGATGGCGGCCTCGTCGGCATCAACACCGCCCATCCCAATCGCCTTGCCGAGGAGGCGATCCGCGCCGGCATTATCCCCGAGCTCGCCGGCTATCCGGAGACCGCCCGGGAGGTCCGCTACGGACAGAATTCGCGGGTCGATCTTTTCCTCACCGGTCCAGGCCGGCCCGATACCTATGTCGAGGTGAAGAATGCCCACCTGATGCGCGCGCCCGGCCTTGCCGAGTTTCCGGACTCGGTCACCGCCCGCGGCGCCAAGCACCTTGCCGAGCTTGCCGCGATGGTCGCGGCCGGACACCGGGCCGTAATGCTCTTCGTCGTCCAGCGCAGCGACGCCCGCGCCTTCGCCGTCGCCCGCGATATCGACACCGCCTATGGCAAGGCCTTCGACCTCGCGCGGGACGCGGGCGTCGAGATGCTCGCCTGGCGCTGCAGCCTTTCGGTCGAGGAAATCGCGATCGCCGAGCCGGTCCCGGTGGCGGGCTGAGCCGTCATTGGCCTTGTATCGGCGGGCCAAAATCGTCATATCCTCGGGGTAACTCTTACCGCTGATTGTACTGCGAGCCGTCGATGGTGAACTATGTCGACGCGGCCGTCGTGCCGCTCAGGAATGATGGAACGATCAAGCTCTACGGCCCGGAAGGGTTCGAGGGCATGCGCAAGGCCGGCCGTCTGGTCGCCGAATGCCTCGACGCGATCACCGACATGATCCGCCCGGGTCTGCCGACCCAGGCGATCGACGACTTCGTTTACCAGTTCGCGCTCGATCACGGCGCCCTGCCCGCCACGCTCGGCTACAAGGGCTACACCAAGTCGACCTGCACCTCGATCAACCACGTCGTCTGCCATGGCATCCCGGCCGACAAGCCGCTGCGCGACGGCGACATCGTCAATATCGACGTGACGCTGATCGTCGACG
>JAGRKY010000633.1 GCA_020442095.1 Bauldia sp. | reverse complement strand
CGAGCTCGAGGCCGACGACGCGGTCCATGGCATCGCCGCGCGCGGTGAGCATGAGGATCGGCGTGTCGCTTTTCGCCCGGATACGGCGGCAGACCTCGAGCCCGTCCATGTCGGGCAGCATTAGGTCGAGAATGACGAGATCGAAGCCCTCCTTGCCGTGGCGGGCGAGGGCGGTGGCGCCGTCTTCCGCGATGGTCACGCGATATTCCGCCCCGCCGAGATAGTCTTCGACCATCGCGGCGAGGCGGGCATCGTCTTCGACCAGGAGGATTCGTCCGGCCACGGTTTTTGCCTGTCTGGTCTCCCGGGGGAGGGTGTCCTAGCCGCGATGGAAGGGCGCCATCTTAACGAAGAAGCCCAGCCGGTCGCCGATTTTCTCGCGCTGTTCCGAGGTGAGCACCTCGGCGGCATCGACCAGCGCGCCGGCGACCCGCTTGCTGGCCTGATCGGCGAGAGCGAGCTTCTCCGCGCGGAAGGCCTCCACGGCCGCCGGGTCGACGGTCGGGCCGGTGAGGAGATCGATCAGCTCGCCGGCGGTCTCCGCCCGGTCGCCAAGCTCCTCGCGGATCGCCAGGAGGTCGTGGGCGGCGCCGACGAAGATCGTGGTGAGGCGGCTCTTCTGCTCGTCGGTGGCGTCGATCTCGATGGCGAGATGGGCGACCATCCGTTCGATGCGGTCGTCGATCTCGGCCGGGTCGAGCGAAGCGTTGAACATCATCGCATGGCGGGCGCCCGGCCCCTGCCAGCGGCCGTGCCAGCCGCCCTCGTCGCTGAGGGCGCTCTGGGCGAAGGCCCCGGCCAGCCCGACGCCGACGACGGTCGCCGCGAGGATGCCCCAGAAGCCGCGGCCGATGCGGGGGCGCCGGCCGGCGGGGGCGGGATTGGTGTTTTCCTGGTTGCTCATGTCCTGCTCTCCTTCGGTGTCGGCGCATGTGGCGCCGGTGACGGAGATGAGATGGGCCGGCAAGGTTTCCCTCGCTTCTCGACCATGTAAAGTTTTGTAAAGCCACGCCTTGCCGGGTCCGCCGACATCCGCGTCACCTTGTCCGAGGGGGACGAGGCAGCCATAGAAATGTGCGATTCCCGGTGCTAAGCGGAGCGGGCACGGACCGGCGGATTCGCGCGGCGGCACGTGCCGGAAGTCCCAGTCAGCGAGACCGGAAGCGTAAATGCGTCGGGCCCTTCAGCTTCTTATCGTCCTCGTCCTGTTCCTGACGCCGTCCGCCGCAAGCATCTCACCGGCGATCGGCGGCTCGCGCGACCAGGCGCAGCCCGAACCGGTGGTCGGCACCGTCTATGTCTTCCGGCCGATGGGCGGGCGGATTGCGACGGCCGAAATGGACAAGATCGCCAGCAAGCTGAAGGCACGCGGGATCGCGGCCGAGGTCCACAACTACACCGACTGGCTGCGACCGGCGAATGCCGCGATCGCCCGCTACAAGAAGGAAAGCTGGAAGTCGGCGATCATCGCGATCGGCCATTCGGCCGGCGGCGACTCGACATTGCGCTTCGCGACCTGGCTGCGCCGCTCGGGCGTGCCGGTGAACCTGATCATCACCCTCGATCCGACCCGGATCGCGCGACCGGTGCCGTCGAACGTCCAGCGCTTCATCAACATCTACTCGTCCGACAATACCCTCGGCGGCGGCGATCCGAAGCCGGCGCGGGACTTCAAGGGCCATTTCGCCAGCGTCGACCTCAAGAACTATCCCGGCGAGTGGCATCTCTACCTGCCGAACACGCTGGGGCTTCAGGACGCGGTGATCGACAAGATCCTCTCCGAGGCCGAGCAGCCGGAGCCGGTCAAGGACGGCGGCGTCAGGATCGCCTATGCCATGCCGCGCGGCGTGCCGATCGTGCTCTACGACTCGGGCGTGGTGGTGGCGGCCGAGGCGGGCGAGACGCCCGCGGGAATCGCGGCGCGCTACGGGGTTCCGGCCTGGGCAGTGTCGGCGGTCAACAATATCGAGCCAGATCGGGGATTGCCGGCCGGCCAGCGGATCGTCGTGCCACACAACCTCGACAGTCCGCCGGCCCAGTAGCGTTCGACCCGGGCGCTGCCCGGACCGTCAGGCCGTGCCTTCGGCGCCGGCGCCGCAGACCAGCACGCAGATGTGCTTCATGCCCTCGAGGCCGGGGACGCCCTTGTTGAGCGCTGCCATCGCGGCAGCGCCCGAGAGGTCGGCGGCGACGCCCATCTCGAACCACAGCCAGCGCGAGGCCGCTTCCATCTCCTCGTCGGTGACGAGGACGATGTCGTCGACGTTCTTCCGGACGATCTCGAAATTGATCTCCTCGGTCTTGCGGCAGGTCATGGTCGGGACCTTCGAGGTGACCTCGGGAAGCTCGACCAGCCGGCCGGCATCGAGGCAGGCCTTGAGGGTCGGCGCGCCGGTCGGCTCGACGCCGACGACGCGGATGCCGGGCCGGACGGCGCGGATCGCCGTCGACATGCCGGCAATCAGGCCGCCGCCGCCGATCGCGATGAGGATCGCGTCGATATCCGGCAGGTCGTCGAGGATTTCGAGGGCGAGGGTTCCCTGGCCGGCGATGACCAGCGGGTCGGCGAAGGGATGGAAGTAGATCGCGCCGGTCTCGGCGACGAGATCGAGGGCGGCTGCGTTGGACTTGGTCCATTCGTCGCCGACGATTTCCACCTTGGCTTCCCACGCCCGCATCTTGGCGACCTTCTCCGGGGACACCCCGGTCGGGACGAAGATCGTCGCCGGGACGCCCGCCGCATAGGCGGTGCGGGCGACGGCAAGGCCATGGTTGCCGCCGGATGCGGTGACGATGCCCTTGGCGACCTGCTCAGGGGGCGTCGCGAGCAGACGGTTCATGGCGCCGCGGGCCTTGAACGACCCGGTGACCTGCAAGGATTCGAGCTTGAGCGAGACCCGGGCATCGGTGGGCGGCGGGCTCTTCAACTGGCCGAGCGCGACGACGGGGGTGCGACGCACCTGGCCGGCGATGCGATCCCGCGCGGCTTCGATGTCGCCGATGTCGATGGTCAAAGCTCTTCTCCATAGGGGGCGGCAACGACGAGGCAGCAATTGCCAGGCACGACCCGACCGGGTTGGCGCCGTCCGTAGAGGATGCCGTCGGCGTTGTAGACCAGCGTCTCCGGCGGCCGGGCGGGATCCCAGGGGCAGTGGATGCGGCCGGCGGGCTCGCCGGCCTTCACCTCGCGGCCGTTGCGATGGAAGGCCTCGAAGACGCCGTCCATGGTCGCGTAGACAAAGGCGGAAGAGCCGGGGAGCTCGAGGACCTTCTGGTCGGGGTTGCGGATCTCGATCGTGTGGCCGGGAAGCACGCCGAGATGGGCGAGCACGTTGCGAACGCCGCGCCGGCAGATTTCGAGGGCATCGATCGACACGGTGCCGCCGCCGGCCATCTCGGTGCCGACGGTGATCAGGCCCGAGGCCATTGCCGAGGCGGTGGCAGTGCGGACGTCGCCGAGGTTGCTGATGACGACGATGGCGGGCGCGTCGAAGGCGCGGTTGGCCTCGATGCTCTTGCGGACCAGTTCCTTATCCCCGGCCGGCTCGACGACGGAACTCGGGAGGATGTCGAGAGACGAGCCGCCGGAATGGAGATCGAGAAAGGCGTCGCCGCGCGGCAGGATCTCGTCGGTCATGAAGGCGGAGATCTGCTGGGTGATCGTCCCGGCCGGATCGCCAGGGAAGGTGCGGTTGAAGTTCAGCCCGTCGACCGGCGAGGTGCGCCGCCCGGCGACAGCCGCATGGACGTTGTTGGCGGGCATCAGGATCAGCCGGCCCTGGATGTCCTTTGGTTCCAGTTCGCGGATCAGCTCGGCGATGGTGATCGGACCCTCGTATTCGTCGCCGTGATTGCCGCCCTCGAGGATCACCGTCGGCCCGTCGCCGTTAGCGATCACCCCGATCGGGATACGGGTGACGCCCCAGGCATCCTCATGCGGCGAATGGGGGATCATGACGAAGCCGGTCTGCTTGCCCGGCTTGTCGAGATCGACGGTGGCAAATGCTGTCGTTGCGCGAGGCCCGGTGATGCGGCGGCCCATGGTATTCCTCTCGTTTTCGATTTGGCGCGACTGTCGGCCGGATGGGAAGGCGGAATCAATATATACTCAATTCCGGTGCGCGATCAGCGGCACAGCCGTCGCAGGGAGGCGATATTTTGGAGAAGGAAAGCAAGGTGCTGCTGGTCGGCGAGACCTGGATGTCGGCGGCCACGCACTACAAGGGCTTCGACGATTTCCGCAGCACGACCTTTCACTCCGGCGCCGGGCCGCTGCTCGCGGCGCTCGCCGACAGCGAATTCGACGTCACCCACATGCCGGCCCATGAGGCGATCGAGGGACTGCCGTTCTCGGTCGAGGCGCTTTCCGGCTATGACGTGATCCTGCTTTCGGATATCGGCGCGAATTCCCTGCTGCTGCATCCGGATGTCTGGCTCCACGGCAAGACGGTGCCCAACCGGCTCAAGATGCTGCGCGACTGGGCGGCGGCCGGTGGCGGCCTCGGGATGATCGGCGGCTATCTCACCTTCCAGGGCATCGACGGCAAGGGACGGTGGCGGCGGACGCCGGTCGAGGAGGCGCTGCCGGTCAAGTGCCTGCCCTATGACGATCGCATCGAGGCGCCGGAGGGCTTCCGCGCCGAGGTGCTGCTGCCCGGCCATCCGATCGTCGCCGGACTGGACGGGGAGTGGCCGGCGCTGCTCGGCGCCAACGAGGTGGTGGCCAAGGATCAGGACGGCGTCGAGGTGGTCGCGCGCCTGCCGGTGGATTTCGGCGGCCATCCCCTGATCGTCACCGGGACCCATGGATCGGGCCGGACGCTGGCCTGGACGTCCGATGTCGGGCCGCACTGGCTGCCGCAGACATTCGTCGACTGGCCGGGCTATGCGGTGCTGTGGCGGAACATGCTTCGCTGGCTGGCGAAGCGGGTCTGACGGTCCGGCGGGACGGCCGTCATTCGGGGGGAGCGAGGTCGGGGATTGAGCATTTCGGAAAGCGAGCCGGTGCTGCTCGGCATCGACCTCGGCACAACCTCCATCCGGGCGATTGCCTTCGACCGCCGCGGGCGCAAGGTGGCGACCGCGGCGCGGCCGACGCCGATGAACGTCGTCGAGACGGGGGGCGAATACGATCCGGAGCAGATCTGGGCGGTGGTGCTGGAGGACCTGACCGAGATCGGCGCGGCGCTTGCCGGCCGGCCGGTCGGCGGCATCGCGGTGGCGAGCGTCGGAGAGAGCCCGGTGCTGATCGGCGACGACGGGCAGTCGCTCGCGCCCTCGATCGTCTGGTTCGACCGCCGGACCGAGCCGCTGGTCGAGGAGATCGCCGACCGGATCGGGGAGGATCGCGTCTTCCGGATCAGCGGCCATGCGATCCAGCATTATTTCACGCTGTCGAAACTGATCTGGATGCGCCGGCACTGGCCGGAGGCGATGGCCGGCGCCCGGCGCGTGCTGATGATGGCCGACTGGATCGCCTATCGCCTGAGCGGAACGATGGCGACCGACCCGTCGCTTGCGTCGCGGACGCTCTATTTCGACATCGTCAAGCGGCAATGGTCGGCGGAGATGCTGGCAATGGCCGATGCCGGCACGGACTTGCCCGCGCCGATCGCGGCGAGCGGCACGGCGCTCGGACCACTTCGCGAAGAGGTCGCGGCGGCAACCGGCATCAAGGGCCGGCCGGCGATCGGCGTCGGCGGGCACGACCATCTCGTCGGCGGCTTCGCGGTCGGCCTGCGGCAGCCGGGAACGGTGATCGACAGCATCGGCACGGCGGAGGCGATGCTCCTCGCCGGGGCGCGGCCGCTTGCCGATCCGGAACTCGTCACCCGCGGCTATTACCAGGGCGCGATCGGGACGGACCGGG
>JAGRKY010000632.1 GCA_020442095.1 Bauldia sp. | reverse complement strand
GCGAGGATTTGGCACGAAAGCCGGCGAGAGTCCAATTGACATCGAGGCCTCTCAGCGGCCAGCCTTAGGCACCCGCCGCACCCTGCCCCGCCCCGACCCAGAAGGACAAGAAAACCATGGAAACGCGCGTACTTGGCTCATCCGACCTGCACCTTTCGCTGATCGGCCTCGGCTGCAACAATTTCGGCGGCAGGATCGACCTCGAAGCGACCCGCAAGGTGGTCGACAAGGCGCTGGAGCTCGGCGTCACCCATCTCGACACCGCCGACATCTACGGCGGAGGCGGAAAGTCGGAGAGCTTCCTCGGCGAATGCCTCGTCGGCCGCCGCGACAAGGCGGTGCTCGCCACCAAGATCGGCAAGCCGATGAGCGACGATCCGCCGAAGAATCGCGGATCCCGGGCTTATGTCTCGGATGCGATCGACGCGTGCCTCAAGCGCCTGCGCACCGACCGGATCGACCTCCTCTACATGCACGAGCCGGACCCGGGCACGCCCTTCGAGGAGACGCTGAGAGCGCTCCAGGATGCGGTCGCGGCCGGCAAGGTCCGCTACCTCGCGGGATCCAACTACACGGCCGGCGAGGTCACCGACGCGGTCGATACGGCAAAGCGGATGGGATTAACCGGCTTCGTCGCCACCCAGGACGAATACAGCCTGCTGGCGCGCGACATCGAGGACGCGCTGCTGCCGGTGCTGGAGACCCACAGGCTCGGCCTCGTCCCCTATTTCCCGCTCGCAGGCGGCGCCCTCACCGGCAAATACCGGCGCGGCAAGCCGATGCCGGAGGGTGCGCGGCTGACCGGAAACGAGAATAGCGCCAACCGCTTCTTCAGTCCCGCCAACCAGGACAAGATCGAGAAGCTCACGGCCTTTGCCGAAGAGCGGGGCCACACCCTCCTGGAACTCGCCCTCAACTGGCTGGCGCAGCGCCCGCAGGTGGTCTCGATCATCACCGGGGCGACGAAGCCGGAACAGCTCGACTCCAATGTCGCCGCGCTTGACTGGAAGCTGACGGCGGAGGAAATGGACGAGGTCGACCGGATCACCGGCCCCTAGGCCGGCCACGTCAGGCGGCGTTGCGGTCGTCCTCGGTCAGCGGCACCGGGGTCGTTCCGGGCTCGGCCCCGATCGCGTGGAGGCGGAGCCCCTCGCGGTTCAGCCAGGCGCGGGCCTGCTTGGTCTCCGGACACACGGATTCAACCAGATGCCAGAAGCGCGGCCCGTGGTTCATCTCGTGGAGATGGGCCACCTCATGGGCAGCGAGATAGTCGAGCACGAAGGGCGGCGCCATGACCAGCCGCCATGAGAAGGACAGCATGCCGGTGCTCGAGCAGGAGCCCCAGCGGCTCGTCTGGTCGCGCAACCGGATCGCCTTGACCCTGACGCCGAGCATCATCGCGTGACGCATGACGGCGCGTTCGAGATCGTGGCGCGCCTCCTTCTTGAGGAAATCGATCACCCGGCGGCGGAGATGCTCGGCCCCGCCCGAAACCAGCAGCACCGGCCCCTCTTCGGTGACGGCGGCCGTCACAGCGCCACGCCGGTCGGGCGCGTGGCGAATCAGGTGCGGCACGGCACGCAGCGGTATGGTCGCGCCATCGACGATTGGCCGGGCCTGGGGAAGCCGGTCCATCTGGCTGATCAGCCAGCCGGCATGGCGGTCGAGGAAGGCGCGCGCCTCGGCGAGCGAACCGCGGACCGGCATGGTGAGGACCGGGGAGCCGGGCGGGCTCCCGACCCGCAGCGTGTAGTTCCGTGCGCGCGGGTGACGGCGCAGCGAAATCGCGACGACCCCACGCTCGGTCGCGAGGTCGAAATGCGTCGTGGATCTGCTCGGTGGCTTTCGCTCGAAAAAGGCCATCACCAGGCACCCGGAAAAGGCGAATCAATCGGCTCCGACCATTCTGCGCGATTTGCGCGAAGGCCGGAATCCTTGACATGCGGCGGCACATCGACGCTCGCCCCGAATCAAAACGGCGGGGCCGAAACCCCGCCGCAGCAGCGTCTTGTCCTCGATCCCGGACTAGAGATCGATCGTCTTTTCGTCGTCGCCGTTCTTCCGCGCGGTCTGGCGATCGCGCATGAAACGGTCGAACTCTTCCTGATCGCGGGCGCGCTGGAGATTGCGCATGAACGTCTCGAACTCGTGACGCTCTTCCTCCAGCCTGCGGCGCTCTTCCTCGAGGCGCTTCAACTCGCGGCTGCGATACTCGTCGAAGGCCGCATTGCCGGTCCGCGCGTAGCCGCGCTTGCGGCCGCCACAGCCACGGAACTCGCTCGCGAAGTCGCGCTTCACGCCTTCGAAATGCCGCCTCACCTCGGGCATCCGATCGCCCCAGATGATGTAGGCGAGCATCGCCAGGCCAAGCGGCCAGAAGACGACGAAGCCAAGGACCATCAGGAAGATGGTTAGGGGCGTCCAAGCCGGACGCAGGGCATATGAGCTGACCATCACTCTCCCCTGTTGCTGACAGGTTGAGACGTGGGGATGGTAAAAAGTCGTTTCAAGCAAAATCGGACGAGGAGCAGACGACAGGCGCGTGCCGGCAAGGCAGGCTATTGTTTGGTCAGGGCTTTCGCCTGGGCCACCCACTTCTCGCGGGCGATGCGGCCGGGGAAGGCGAGCTTCGCCTCCAGCTTCTTGACGTCCGCCGCCTTCAGCGCTGCGATCTGGGCGAAGGTCGTGATCCCCTCGCCGTTGAGAAGCGTCTCGATCTTCGGTCCGATCCCGGAGATATCCTGCAACCGGTCGGCGGCCGGGGCGGCCTTCGTCGCCGGTTTCGCCACCACTTTGGGCTGCGCAGCCGGAACCGGCTTCGCCGAACCGCTGCCGTTCCGGTAGGCCGTCCTGTGGGTGCTGATGAAGTCGCTGATCCGCGGCGCGATCTCGGAGCGG
>JAGRKY010000631.1 GCA_020442095.1 Bauldia sp. | reverse complement strand
TACCAGGGCTGGGGTGTTTGCGTTTTTTCAGACAGCCTCCTTCCATCCCCGCAGTAGGTGCGGCGCCGAAGGCCCCCTCGGCGCCGCACTGACATCTGGATAATCGCTTCCACGGTCCTAGGTTCTGGATGCGCGGCTGGTCGCTGGGCCTGCGCGATGCTACCCATTGTATTCGAGTCAAATGCGGTCTTCGTCGGCGCGGCAGGTTGCGGCCCGCGTCGGTGTGTTTTTGCGAGGAGGGCGAAGTGCGATTCAAGTGGATGCAGCTGGTATCGGTTTCGGCGGCGGCGATGGCCGGCGGAACGGGCCTCGCGGCGGCGCAATCCTACGATCTGATCCAGGCGGCCCGGGAAGAGGGCACCGTGACGACGATCGCGCTGCCCCACGACTGGTGCGGCTATGGCGACATCATCCAGGCCTTCACCGACAAATACGGCATCGAAGTCCACGAGACGGCCCCGGATGCGAGTTCCGCCGCTCAGCTCGAAGCGATCAGGGCGAGCGCGGAGAATGCCGGCCCGGACGCTCCGGACGTCGTCGATATCGGGCTGTCCTTCGCCGGCCCCGCCCGCGACGAAGGGCTGCTCGCGCCCTTCAAGGTCGGCACCTGGGACACGATCCCCGACGAGGTGAAGGACGCCGAGGGCTATTGGTACGGCGATTATTACGGGGTCATCTCCTTCGAGGTGAATACCGACGTGGTGAAGGAGCTTCCGGAGGACTGGCCCGACCTTCTCGGCGAGGCCTACAAGGGGTCGGTGGCGCTTTCGGGCGACCCGAGAAGCTCCGCCCAGGCCGCCCAGAGCGTCTATGCCGCCGGGCTCGCCGCCGATGAGGACGCGGTGGGCGCGGCGATCGGCAAGGCCGGCATGCAGTTCTTCGCCGATCTCAACGCCGCCGGCAATTTCGTTCCCGAGGCCGGCACGCTCGCCTCTCTGATCGAGGGCAAGACGCCGATCGTCGTCCGCTGGGACTATGTCGGCTTTGCCGATCGCGACAGCGTCGAGCAGCCGAAGATCGAGGTGGTGGTCCCGAAGAGCGGCGTTGTCGCGCGCCCCTATGTCCAGGCGATCAGCGCCCACGCACCGCATCCCAATGCCGCCCGCCTGTGGATGGAGTATCTCTATTCCGACGAGGGCCAGCTCGGTTGGCTGAAGGGCGGTTGCCATCCGATCCGCTTCGGCGATCTGGTGAAATACAACAAGATCCCCGAAGCGCTCGCCGAAGGGATGCCGCCTGCCGACGCATACGCCGATGTCGTCTTCCCCACGATCGAGGATCAGGGCGCGGCGAACCAGGCGATCGCCGACGAATGGGAGACGATGGTCGGCGCCGGGGTCAACTGAGCCGCGGCCTGTGGGGTGCCCGGCGCGCGGTCCATCCGCGCGCCGATGTGCGTGCATGTTGTCCGGGAGGGGGCGACATGACGCGGTGGCCGCGATCGCAGATACCTTGCGGTTGCTGAAAGAAGCCGCGACAATCGCGGCCAAAGAATACGTTCCGGGAGGATTTGGATCATGTACACGAAGCAGGCGCTTCGCGGCCTTGGCGTCAAGGATACCCTTACCGCCGAGCAGAAGCATCAGCTCGACGATCTCGGCTACATCATCGTCGAGGACGTCATCACCGAGGAACAGGCCAAGGCGATGGCGGAGGAGTTCGAAAGGCTCCACGCGGCCGAGAAGGACACCGGCGGCAAGGAAGTCCATATCGAGCCGGGCTCGCGCCGTCTCTCCAACATCTTCAACAAGTCGGCGGTTTTCGACCCGCTGCTCGAGCTTGAGCCGGTGCTAGCCGCCGCGCATTACCTGCTCGGCGAGATCAAGGTCCACGGCGCCAACATCCGCGACCCGGTCAAGGGCTATGGCCAGCAGCAGCTCCATGTCGATGTGCCGAAGCACTTCGACGACGACTGGTGGGTCGTCAACGCGATGATCCTGTTCGACGACATGACCCTCGACAATGGCCCGACCCGCGTCATCCCGCGTTCGCACAAATGGGCCCCGATCAACGTCCCGGTGGTCAACCAGGGTGACTGGGAGCCGGCACCCTTGTCGGCGGAGGATGCCGCCCGGGTCCCGGAAGACCTCGACGCGCCGTACCCCGGCGAGGTACTGGTCACTGCGCCCGCCCGCTCGGCCGTCATCCTCAACTCCTCCGGCTGGCACAGCGGCACGCGGAAAGAAAGCGATGCGCCGCGGCGGCTGATCCATCTCACCTACACCCGGCGCGACCTGCCACAGCAGCTCGTCCAGCTCGACTACCTCACCAGGGAGCTCTACGACCGGATGAGCCCCGAGCAGCGCTACCTGCTCGAGATCGAGCCGCCGAAGGACGGCGACGGGGTCCTGCGCCATCCGAAGCGCGAACAGCGCGGCTGGTGGAACTGACCGGGCGGGCAGGCCCGGCAGCCGCGGCGCCGGGTCGCTCGACAGGCCGCTCCGGCGGGCGGTACAGTCCTCGAATAGCAACGATCAGACGCCCGGAAAGCCGGGGGAGGGACCTATGAGCGATACTGTCAAATATCTTCTCGACGAAAGTCGTATCCCGAAGACCTGGTACAACATCGCGGCCGACCTGCCGGTGCCGCTCGCGCCGCCGCTGCATCCCGGCACCAAGCAGCCGATCGGCCCGGATGATCTCGCGCCGCTCTTCCCGATGGCGCTGATCGGGCAAGAGGTCTCGCAAGAGCGCTTCATCGACATCCCCACGGAGACCACCGAGATCTACAC
>JAGRKY010000630.1 GCA_020442095.1 Bauldia sp. | reverse complement strand
GCGGCTTCTCCTTCCGCTTCGACGGACCGCTCGACATGCGGATGGGGAACAGCGGCCCGACCGCGGGCGACGTCGTCAACGCCATGGAGCCGCGCGATCTCGCCCGGGTCATCGCCGTGCTCGGCGAGGAGCGGAAAGCCCGCGCCGTTGCTTCGGCGATCGCGAGGGCGCGGAGCGAACGGCCGATCACCACCACCGCCGAACTCGCCGAGATCGTCACCCGCGCTGTCGGCCAGCGGAAGTTCGGCGAGATCCATCCGGCAACCCGCACGTTCCAGGCGCTGCGCATCTTCGTCAATCGCGAGCTCGACGAACTCGCCGACGCGCTCGCGGCTTCCGAGCGGGTGCTGGCCGAGGGCGGACGCCTCGTCGTTGTCGCCTTCCATTCGCTCGAGGACCGGATCGTCAAGCGGTTCCTGGCCGATCGCTCGGCGGAGCGTGCCGGCGGTTCGCGCCACATGCCGGAAGCCGAGGTCGCGCCGCCGACCTTCGCGCTGCTGACGCGGAGCGCCGTCGGGCCGGGCGCGGCCGAGACCGAAGCCAACCCCCGCGCCCGCTCGGCGCGACTGCGGGCAGGGCGGCGCACCGCCGCGCCGGCACGGCCGCTCGACAAGGCGGCGATCGGGGTGCCTGCGCTGCCACCATTTCAGACCGGGAGAGCGTCATGAGACGAATCTTCAACGTCGTGCTGCTGGGCCTGATGATCGCGACCGCGGTGATCACCTACAACCTCAAGCACGAGGCCGAGGTGGTCGCCAACCGGGTGGCGCGACTCCACGCCAATATCGGCAAGGAGCGCGAGGAGATCTCCCTCCTGAAAACGGAATGGAGCCTGCTCTCGCAGCCGAGCCGCCTCCAGGCGCTGGTCGAGAAATACAAGGACCATTTCCAGCTCGAGCCGTTCTCCGCCTCGCAGGTGGCGACCCTCGACCAGATTCCGAAGCGGCCGGAAACGCCGCCGCCCGTGGCGACGACACTGGCCTCGGCCCCTGAAGCCGTGGCTGCCAACTAGGACAAGGTCAATGACCGGCATCGACCCCGAAGCCATGCCAGCGGATGTCGCGCAGCGGGACTCCGTCGCGGAGGAGGCCGAGCGCCGGCCGCGCGTGCCGAGGCGCGCCAGACGCGAAACGCGCGACACGATGCGGCCGCGCATCCGGCTGGCGATGATCGTCTTTTCGTTTGCCTTCATCGCGATCATCGGCCGGCTGGTCAGCCTCGGCCTGGCGGATCCGACCACAAACAGGAACGGCGTCAATCCGAACGACGCGATCGCGACCGGGCGGCCGGACCTCATCGATCGCAACGGCGAGGTGCTTGCCGCAGACATCAAGTCGTCGTCGGTCTATGGCGAGCCGCGGAACATCATCGACCCCGACGAGGCGGCCGAGGCGATCACGACGGTGCTGCCGGACCTCGACGTCAATGTGCTGCGCAAGCGGCTGACCGGCAATGCCGGCTTCGTCTGGATCAAGCGCGAGATCACGCCGAAGCAGCGGGAGAAGATCCATTCGCTTGGCATCCCCGGCATCGGCTTCCTCTCCGAAAACCGCCGCTTCTACACCGCGGGGGCGACGGCGGCCCATGTCCTCGGGCTGGTCAATGTCGACAACCAGGGGATCGCCGGCATCGAGAAATACGTCGACGACCGGTGGCTTGCCGATCTCCACGCCGCCGGCTTCGCCCGTGGCGAGGAGCTCGATCCCGTCCAACTGTCGATCGACATCGACGTCCAGCACATCCTGCATGACGAACTCGCCCAGGCGATGGGCCGCTATCACGCCATCGCTGCGTCCGGCATCATCCTCGACGCGCATACCGGGGAGGTGATGGCGCTGGCATCGCTGCCCGACTTCGATCCGAACAACCCGGTCGATGCCAACAAGCCGGACCGGCTCAACCGGATCACGGCGGGCGTTTACGAGCTCGGTTCGATCTTCAAGAGCTTCACCTTCGCCATGGCGCTCGATTCCGGCGCGGTGACGATGAACGATCGCATCGACGCGACCAACGCGCTGCGCGTCGGCCGTTTCACGATCAACGACTTCCACGGCAAGCATCGCGTGCTGACCGTGCCCGAGGTCTTCATCTATTCGTCGAATATCGGTTCGGCGCGGATGGCGATGAAGGTCGGCAAGGAAGGCCAGCAGGAATACCTTCGCAGGTTCGGCTTCTTCGACAAGGTGAATACCGACCTTCCCGAGGTCGCGATGCCGATGCTGCCGAAGCGCTGGGCGGACCTGACGACGATGACCGTCGCCTTCGGGCACGGCATCGCGGTGACGCCGCTCCAGGTCGCTGTCGCCGACGCTTCGCTGGTCAATGGCGGCGTTCTGATCCCGCCGACCTTCCTCAAGCGGAGCCGCGCCGACGCCGAGAAGCTCGGTGTGCGGGTGGTCAGCGAGAGGACCAGCCAGCAGATGCGCGATCTGTTCAAGCTGAACGTCGAGAAGGGGTCCGGCCGCAAGGCGGACGTGCCAGGCTATAATGTCGGTGGCAAGACGGGAACGGCCGAAAAGGCGGTTGCCGGGGGGTATTCCGCCAATAAAAGGCTGAATTCCTTCCTGGCCGCTTTCCCGATGGACGATCCGCAATATG
>JAGRKY010000629.1 GCA_020442095.1 Bauldia sp. | reverse complement strand
GATCGCCTCGCAGTAGGAGAGCAGGTCCTCTTCCGGCAGGAAGTCGTTGATCTTGTGGCCGATCATCGGCGTCCGCCCGAGCCCGCCGCCGACGAAGACGGCGAAGCCGATCCGCCCGTTTTCGTCGCGATTCGCCTGCAGCCCGATGTCATGCACCTGCACCGCGGCGCGATCGCGTTCGGCGCCCGTCACCGCGATCTTGAACTTGCGCGGCAGGAAGGTGAATTCCGGATGGAGCGACGACCACTGCCTGAGGATCTCCGCATAGGGCCGCGGGTCGACGACCTCGTCGGCCGCCGCGCCGGAGAACTGGTCGGCCGTGACGTTGCGGATGCAGTTCCCCGAAGTCTGGATCGCGTGCATCTCGACGCTGGCGAGATGGTCGAGGATGTCGGGGATGTCCTTCAGCGCCGGCCAGTTGAACTGGAGGTTCTGGCGGGTGGTGAAGTGCCCGTAGCCGCGGTCGTATTTGCGGGCGATGAAGGCGAGCATCCGCATCTGCTCGGCGTTCAGCGTCCCGTAAGGGATGGCGATCCGCAGCATATAGGCGTGGAGCTGCAGGTAGACGCCGTTCATCAGCCGGAGCGGCTTGAACTGGTCCTCGGTCAGCTCGCCCGACAGGCGCCGCTCGACCTGGCCGCGGAACTGCGCGACGCGCTCAGTGACGAACTCCTGGTCGAACTCATCGTAGCGGTACATTGTTCGGTTCCCTGTCGCGCCTTCGGCGCTCCTCGCCTCTTGGCCTATTCCGCCGCCTCGGCGTTACCAGCGGTGAGCTTCGCGCGTTCCGCTTCGCCGTAGACGACGGTGGGTCCGCGTTCGGCGCGGATGCGCTCGCGAAGCCGCACCGGCACGGCCAGCCCTTCGGTGACTTCGACGTCGATCGCATAGGGATCGAGGATGATCCGCGCTTCGTCCTGCGCCTTGCCGTAGGCGAGGGCGGCGTCCAGTTCGTCGTCGTCGAGGATGCGTGCGCCGGCGATGTCGAGCGCCCAGCCGCCCTCCGGGTCGAGGAAGACGACGAGCCCGTTGTCGAGCCGGTTGGCGGTGATCACCTTGGCGGGTCCGGATGTCGCGGCCTTGAACATGGCGTGTCTCTGCTCCTAGGCGGCCAGCGCCGAAAGCGGCGCCGGTTCGGCCGCGATCGCGCCTTCGGCCACCACTTCGCCGATGATGAAGAGCACCGGGCCGGTGAGGTCAGTCTGGCCGACGATCGCGGCCAGCTCGTCGAGTCGTCCCGCATACGCCCGGCGGTCGGCGCGCGACGCGTTCTCGATGACCGCGACCGGTGTCGATGCCGAAAGCCCCGCCTCGACCAGCTGCGCGGCGACCTGGGCGGCGACCGAGCGGCCCATATAGACCGCTACCGTTGTGCCCTGCAGCGCGAGCCCGGCCCATCCCGGCAGTGTCTTGCCATCGGCATCATGGCCGGTGGCGAAGACCAGCGATGACGAGTTCTCGCGCAGCGTCAGCGGAATCTCGGCCTCGGCGGCGGCGGCGAAAGCGGCCGTGATGCCAGGCACGATGTCGAAGGAAACGCCGGCAGCCCTCAGCGCCGCCATCTCTTCGCCGGCACGACCGAAGATCAGCGGGTCGCCGGACTTCAGCCGGACGACGCGGTTACCGCTCTTCGCCTCGAAGACGAGGAGCGCGTTGATCTCGTCCTGGGTCTTGGCGTGATGGCCCTTGGCCTTGCCGACATAGATGCGGCGCGCGTCGCGGCGTCCCTGCGCAACGATGGCCTCGGGCACCAGCCGGTCGTAGACGATCACGTCGGCTTCCTGCAGCGCCCGCTGGGCACGGAGCGTCAGCAGGTCCTCGGCGCCCGGGCCGGCGCCGACCAGCGACACGTGACCGGAGAGGTTCGGCCCGATCTCGAGCATCCGCAGGGCCTCGCCCTCCGCTTCCTTGATGCGGCCGGCGAAGACATGCTCGGCGACCGCGCCGGAGAAGAAGCGCGCCCAGAAG
>JAGRKY010000628.1 GCA_020442095.1 Bauldia sp. | reverse complement strand
CAGCCGTTGGTGAAGCCGACCATCAGGCCCTGCTCCTTCCAGTGCGCGACCTGGCGGAGCGCTTCGCTGCGCGCCATGACATGGGCCGAAGCGTCGACGCCAAGCGCCTGCTTCAGCTCGCGGGGAAGGACGGTGGCGGTGCCGGGCTTGGCGACGGCGACGCCGGCCGCCGCATTGGCGAGCCGGACGGCATCGGCGAGCGGCACGCCGATGGCGATCGCTGCGGCGAGCGTCGCGACCACCGTGTCGCCGGCGCCGGTGACGTCGAAGACCCGGCGGCTTTCGGCGCGGACGTGAAGGGCGTCGCGGCCGCGCTCGACCAGCGTCATGCCGGCGGCGCCGCGGGTGACGAGGATCGCGTCGATATCCACCCTGGCGAGGATGTCACGGCAGGCGGCTTCCGCCGCCGCGTCGCTGTCGACCCGGACGCCGGCGAAGCGTTCGAGCTCCAGCGTGTTGGGGGTCAGCAGGCTGGCGCCGGCGAAGAGGTCCGCCCCGGGCTTCTTGGGATCGACGATGACCGGGACCCCGGCGGCGCGGGCGGCGGCGATGAGGCCGGCGATGGTCTCTTCGCCAAGCACGCCCTTGGCATAGTCGGAGAGGATGACGACGTCGGCCCCGGCAAGCGCTTCCCGCGCGACGGCAAGGAGATCGGCGGCGACGGGCGCGGGGAGGTCGTCGGTCGCTTCGGCATCGACCCTGAGAAG
The DNA here is from genome assembly GCA_020442095.1 of Bauldia sp. The sequence goes on along the minus strand of JAGRKY010000628.1, from coordinate 6,181 downwards.
CTGATGCCAGCCGCTGAGATAGCGCGTCTTGACCGTCGTCGGGCGGCCGGGGTCCTCGATCAGCTGGCAGGCGAGCTTCTCGAAGCCGTCGCAGAAGCGGCGGAGCTCCTCGGCCATCTCGTCGGCGCCGGTGACGCCGACCAGCGTCACTTCCGCGCCATAGGCGATCAGGTTGGCCGCGACATTGCCCGCGCCGCCGAGGAGCGAGCGCTGACCGGCGTGGTTGAGGACCGGCACCGGCGCCTCGGGGGAGACCCGGCCGACGGAGCCCTCGACGAAGCGGTCCAGGAGCACATCGCCGACGACGAGGACCTTCGCTTGAGCGAGTCGGTCTATGAGGCTAGCATCCATCGCCGTTTGGACCGGTTTCCTGCCACATTCCTTGAAGGTCGAATACCATTGAAACCCGACCGCGCCGCGGTGGCGGCCGAATTCACCCGCCGTTATGACGAACATCGCGCCGTTTTCGAGCGTTCGCGCGAACTGCTTGAACCGACGGCCAAACTCGCCGATGCGGCTATATCGGTGCTCGGCGCCGGGGGCAAGCTTCTCCTGTGCGGTAATGGCGGCAGCGCGGCCGACGCCCAGCATATCGCGACGGAATGCACCGTGCGTTTCGAAACGACGCGGCGGGGGCTCGCGGCGATCGCGCTGACCACCGACACCTCGACCCTGACCGCGGCGAGCAACGACCTCGGCTACGAACAGGTCTTCGCCCGCCAGGTGGAGGCGCTCGGCCGGCCGGGGGACATGCTGATCGGCCTGACCACTTCCGGACACTCGCCGAACGTCACCGCGGCGCTGGTCGCGGCGCGGGCGGGCGGCCTTGCCACCGCCTGCCTGACCGGTCGCGACGGTGGCGAGATAGCCGCGGGCGGGCTCGCCGACCATTGCCTCATTGTGCCCTCGGCGATTACGGCCCATATCCAGGAGGTGCATATCTTCCTTGGACATCTCCTCTGCGCCGCCATCGACGACGCCTTCACCGACGGGGCGTGACGCTCCGTGAGCGATGACATGCATCGCATCCGCGTCGCCGCGAATCCGCGGCGGCAATGCCCGGCGCTGTTCCTCGACCGCGACGGCACGATCCTCGACGACCCCGGCTACCTCTCGGACCCCGACAAGGTGAAGCTCTTCCCCGAAACCGCCGCGGCGCTTCGCCGTTTCGCGGAGGCCGGCTATGCGCTGGTGCTGGTCACCAACCAGTCCGGCGTCGGCCGCGGGCTTTTCGGCTGGGAGGACTATGACCGGGTGGCGGCGCGGGTGAGGGGAGAGCTCGCGGAGGAAGGCGTGACCATCGACGCCGAATGCGCCTGCGGCCACACGCCGGAGGAGGGGGCGTCCTGCGGCTGGCGGAAGCCCGCGCCCGGCATGATCGTCGAGGCGGCCCGCCGGCTCGACCTCGATCTGCCGGCCTCGCTGCTCGTCGGCGACATGCCGAGCGACTTGCGTGCGGCCGATGCGGCGGGGGTCGGGCGCGCGGTCCATGTGCTGACCGGCTATGGTGTCCGGGAGCGCGAGGGAAGGGCGGGCTGGAACCTCTCCATCCCGCTCGACCTGATCGACGATTTGTCGGCCCTGACCCCATGAAGATCCTGATCGTCAAGCTGACGTCCTTCGGCGACGTCATCCACACCTTCCCGGCGATCAGCGACCTGAGGGCCGCCCGGCCCGATGTCGAGATCGACTGGCTGGTGGAAGATTCCTTTGCGCCGTTCGTCGCGCTGCATCCGGCGGTCTCGAAGATTCATGCCGTATCGTTCCGCCGCCTGCGCTCGCCGCCGACCCGCTGGGCGCTGATCCCGATGGAGGCGGTCCGCCTCGGCCGGACGCTGCGCGGACGGCGCTACGACCTCGTCGTCGACCTGCAGGGGCTGATGAAGAGCGCCATCCCCGCGCTGCTCGCCGGGACCGGCGTCGCCGGCTACGACGCGGAGAGCGCCCGCGAGCCGGCCGCGAGCCGGCTCTACCGCTGGAAGATCGGCGTGCCGCGGGCGATGCATGCGGTGGAGCGGAGCCGGCGGCTGCTTGCCGGCGCGGTCGGCTATCAGGTTCCGATCGGGCAGGGGCGCTACGGGCTCCGCGTGCTCGGCGGTCGCGACGTGGCGCTGCCCGGCCGCTACGCCATCGTCATGCATTCGGCGAGCTGGGACACCAAGCTCTGGCCGGAGCGCAACTGGCGCGGCGTCATCGCCGAGATCACCAAGGGCGGCCGCTCGGTGGTGCTGCCCTGGGGGACGCCGGACGAGAAGGCGCGCGCCGAACGGCTGGCGATCGACATCGAAGGCGTGCATGTGCTGCCGACGGTGATGGCCGGCGCCGAACTCGCGCGGGTCGTTTCAGGGGCGGATTTCGCCGTCGGCCTCGATTCCGGGCTGATGCACTTGGCGACCGCGCTCGACGTTCCCGGCATCTGGCTGTTCGGGCCGACCGACCCGGGGCTGACCGGGCCCTATGGCAAGGACCAGACCGTGCTCGCCTCGTCCTACCGGGAGGCGCCCTGCCGGCGCCGGACCTGCGACCGCGAACCCGGCGGCCGCTGCTGCATGCAGGCGATCGACCCCTATGACGTGGTCGACGCGATCGAGGCGGTGGCAAGCCGCGCCTAGTCGCTCGCCACGCGCGCCGATGGCGATCGACAATGGGCTTTACTTGTCGCCGAGTTCGGTGGCTGCTCCCGTGTCGTCTGGCGCGGCCGGATACGGGGTCGACAGGATTGTCTTCTCGTTGATCCACTTGGCGACATTGACCGGTTCGAACCGGCCCTTGTCCTCGACCGGATAGCGGATCGGCTGGCCGGCTTTCACGTCGAGGACCGTGGAATCCTCAACGACGACGACGCCATCGACGATCACATAGGGAATGCCCGTCGACGCCAGGCCATTCTCGCCGGCCTTGTATGTCGCGTTATCGGTGACCGTCTCCGGATCGAAGAGCGTCAGGTCGGCGACCTTGCCGATCTGGACGCGACCGCGCTCCTTCATCGCTTCGAGGCCCGCGTCGCCCATGTGCAGCGCGGTCCAGTAACTGAGTTGCGCCAGCGTGAACATCAAAGGCACACCCTGCTCGCGCCCCATGCGCAGGCTCCTCGCATGAGTGCCGGCGGTGCGCGGATGGCCGGCGTAGGCAGAATAGTCCGCGTTCCAGGGCAGCAGGTTGCCGTCCTTGCCGACGCCGGCCATCGCATCGCTGGCGACGGTCATGTGCGGAATGTTCAGCCAGTAGGGCATCCATGCCTGACGCGGCGGCAGGAAGACGACCATGGACCGCCCCGGATCGGATTTAATGAGCTCGTCATAGTCTTCACGGGTCAGGAACTTGTCCTGCAACGGGTCGTAGAGCGTCTCCTCATAGGTGTTGCCGTAGGTGTCCAGCCAGATCGCCGGCTGGAGGAAATCGGCGCTGACCGGGGTTGAGCCGGCGTCATACGGATAGTATTCCGCCCACATGTTGAGCCCCTTGGCGCGGGCGAGCTGCAGCTTCTCCTCGATCTCCCACCAGCCGTAGTCGTTGTCATGCGCCATCAGCAGCGGTGCATCGAGCAGCATGGCGTTGGTGAAGGCTTCGTCGAAAGCGATCGGCGCTTCGGTCGGTGTCTCGGCCGACAGATGGTAGCGGGTGTGGATCGAGGCGAGACGCCCGTAACGGGCGGCCGTGCGCTGGGCCTCGAACATCTCGTAGCTGGTCATGCCCGTTGCCATGTAGGCGGCGCCGATGCCGACGCCGAGCGCGCCGACGCGCAGGTCCTCGTCGAGGATCTTCATCACGGCATTCATCTGGTCGATGGTGCTGCGCGTCACCGACCAGCCGGCGACGCCATCCGAGAGCGCCTTGCCGATGTATAGCTGGGCATTGGAGAAGTCGACCGGCTCTTTGATGTCGGTTTCCGGGTCGAGCACCATCATACGCGCGCCGTTGTGGCTGGTCGTTGTGCCGTAGTTGACCTGCCAGCCTTCGTCCGCCTTCTTCGCGTACCAGTCGTTGACGTTCACCGCGCCGAATTCGAGGTCCATGCCGGTCGTCACGCCATCGCGCAGCGACATCTTGGTGGCAAAGGGATCGACCGCGTGGAAATGGGTGTCGATGAAGCCCGGCGCGACAACAAGTCCCGCCGCGTCGATGACCTCGGGGGCCGTTATCGTATCGGTGGTGATGGCAGCGATCAGGCCGTCCTTGATGCCGACGTTGGCGATCGAATCGAACATCGTTTCCGGGTCCATGACCCGGCCGCCATTGATCACGAGATCAAAGTCCTGCGCGAGCGCCGGTGCGCCCGGCACCACCGCCGCGATTGCCGCGGTGAACGCCGCGGCGGCGCCTATGGTGAATTTGCGACGGGCTACCTGCTTGCCGTTCATGACCCTGCTCCCTTCATGCGGCCCGTCCCGAACATTTGGGGGCCGTTTCCTCCGAAGCTCCGATTCGGATAGCAAATAGGGCGGTTCCTCATTTTGCTCCACATGCCGGATGGGTCATTATTCCGGCACGTCAGGCAAAGTCGGCGCGGCTCCGCAATGCCGGCAGGAAGGGACTTTCGCCGTTATGAAAACGACGACCGACCCGAGATTCACCCGCGCGGTGGTCCTGCAGCAGTTCGTCGAGCCGTTCCGCAGGCGCGGAGGCGACATCGGCAAGGTCTTGCAGAAGAACGCCATACCGCTCGAGGCATTGGACGATCCCAACCACCTGATCGTCGCGTCCGCTCTTTATTCGGCACTGGAGGACATGGCGGTCGCGTTGGGCGATTCCTATTTTTGCGCGAACCTCGCTCGCGACGCGGCGTTGCGCGGCGTTCCCACGCTGCGTGAGTCCGCCACGCGCGCAACGAGCCTTGACGATTTCCTGGTTGGCGCTGTCCTCGAAACCGGACGCCAGTTCGACAATATCGTCTACGCGCTCAATGTGACTCATGAGGCGGCCGTCTTCAGCATCCGCCGTACCCGCCGGGTCGAGCGGCCGACACCCCAGGCGGATGCGGTCCTTGTCGTGTTCTACGTGGCCCTTTTCCGGAGTGGGCTGGGAAAGGTCTTCGATCCCCGCCGGATCCTGGTCTCGGCGCCGTCTTTCGAGGCCGTGCCGCCCGGCTTCCTGCCCGCGCAGTCGATGGTCCTTTCGCCGAGCGTCGCGCTGTCGATAGCTTTTCCCCCGGAGTGGCTGGTCGCCAGGTTCTCGCCCCGCTGGCTGGTGTCCGATCCGCGCGAGCATGTGGCCGGCCCGCCGGATCAGGAAGATGTTCCGCTAGCCTCCATCCGGGAATTCATTCGCGACAACCTCGCGAACGAGGCGTTCGATCTTGCCAGGCTGGCGCTGGTCTGCGGATCGAGCCGCCGACGCATCCAGCGCATTTTCGCGGCGCATGGACTGACGTTTCGATCCGTCCGGGACGACATCCGTCGCGGGGTCGCGGTCGATCTCGTGACGCATACCGACGTTCCGTTGAAGGACGTTGCCTGGCAATGCGGACTGTCCAGCGAGGCGGCCTTCAGCCGGAGTTATCGCCGCTGGACTGGCGAAGCACCGCGCGCGCACCGGCTGAGGATCGGTTCCGGGCGGTAGGTTCCGGTTTCGCATGCCGGCACATTGCGCTTCGCGGGCATCCTCACGCGAACAGACGATGTCCGCTTCGCTTCTGAGAGCCGTCGTCGGATCAGCCGACTGCGATGACGGAGACCCGCCGACTATCCCTGGTTCGAACCCAGGGTTTCCGGCACGCCTTCCTCGATCGAGACGAAGGCCTCGGCATAGCCGTCGCGGCGCAGGCGATCGATGTCCGCCTGGGTGACCGCCTGGTAGGCGCCGCGGAGGTCGTCGGGGAAGGGGATGTATTCGATCTCGCCGCGGCCGTGGAAATCAATCACCGCCCGGGCGACGTCGTTGAAGCTGCGGCTCTGGCCGGTGCCGACATTGTAGACGCCGCTGGCGGTCCGCGAGGCGAGAGCCCAGAGGTTGACCTGGACGGCGTCGCCGACAAAGACGAAATCGCGCCGGTGCTCGCCGTCCTCGAAGCCGTGCGAGGCGCCGAACAGCCTGATGACGCCATCGGTCTCGGCCTGCCGGCTGAAATGATGGATGACGCTCGCCATCCGCCCCTTGTGGGCCTCGCCCGGGCCGTAGACGTTGAAATAGCGCAGGCCGACGACCTTGGCCGTCAGGTCCTCCTGGCGCGCCACCCACTGGT
>JAGRKY010000627.1 GCA_020442095.1 Bauldia sp. | reverse complement strand
GAGCGCACCATCCCGACCAGCGGCTCGATCTCGCCCGCGTGGTTCATGCCGATCTCAAAGATGCCGAACTCGGCTTCCGGCGGCATGCGGGACAGCGTCAGCGGCACGCCCAAGTGATTGTTGAAGGACGCCGGCGAGGCATGGACCACGCGATCCGGCGCGAGCGCCCGGGCGAGCATCGTCTTGGTGCCGGTCTTGCCGACGCTGCCCGTCACCGCGGCGATCCGCGCCTGGCTGCGGGCCCGCGCCGCGCGCCCGAGCCGGACGAGCGCGGCGAGCACGTCGTCGACCACCACCATCGACCCGGTGATGTGGCCGAGCGCCGCGAGCTTCGCCTCGGAAATCACGGCGACGGTTGCGCCGCCGGCAAGCGCCATCGTCACGTAGTCATGGCCGTCGAAATTGTCACCGCGAATGGCGAAGAAGGCATCGCCCGGCTGCACCGTGCGGCTGTCGATCGAGATGCCGGACACCGTCTCGCGGGACAGCCCCACCGGGCGTCCCTCGATGGCGGTGACGAAGGCGTCGAAGCTCCACAGCGGTTCGCTCATGCCGCCTCCTCCGCCGCCAGCACCGAACGGACGACCTGGTGGTCGGAGAAAGGCAGTTCCTCGGAACCGACAATCTGGCCGGTCTCATGGCCCTTGCCGGCGACGCAGAGCACGTCGCCCGCGCCGAGCGTCGCGATCGCCCGGCGGATCGCCTCGCGCCGGTCGCCGATCTCGGTCGCGTCCGGCGCGCCTTCGAGGATCGCCGCACGGATCGCGGCCGGGTTCTCGCTGCGCGGATTGTCGTCGGTGACGAAGACCGCGTCGGCATTGGCGGCCGCCGCCTCGCCCATCAGCCGCCGCTTGCCGTGATCGCGGTCGCCGCCGGCGCCGAAGACGATGACCAGCCGGCCGACGGTCATCGGCCGCAGCGCCTTGAGCACCGTCGCGATGGCGTCGGGCTTGTGGGCATAGTCGACGAAGACGAGCGCGCCATTCGCCTTGCGGCCGGCAAGTTCCAGGCGCCCGGTCGCACCGACGAGCCGGGTCAGCGCGCCGAATGCGGTATCGGGATCGACGCCGGCGCCGATCGCCAGCCCTGCCGCGACCAGCGCGTTCGATGCCTGGAAGGTGCCGGCGAGCGGCAGCATCAGGTCGTAGGGCTTGCCGAAGCCTTCGAAGCGCAGCCGCTGGCGGAAGCCGGCCGCCTCGACGTCGAGGAGCTTGACCTCCGTCCCGGCCCGGCCGACCCGCACCAGCCCGGCGCCACGGGCGCGGGCGGCAGCGAGCGCGTCCTCGCCATGCGCGCCGTCCATGTCGATGACCGCGGTCCCGTCCTCCGGCAGGATCGTCGTGAACAGACGGAGCTTGGCGGCGAGGTAATCGGCGACCGTCGGGTGGTAGTCCATGTGGTCGCGGCCGAGATTGGTGAAGCCGGCGGCTTCGATGCGGATGCCGTCGAGCCGGCGCTGGTCGAGGCCATGGCTCGAGGCCTCGAGCGCGGCATGGGTCACGCCTTCGCGCGCCAGCCGGTCGAGCGACTCGTGCAACGCGACCGGATCCGGCGTCGTCAGCCGGCCATAGGTGCTCCACCGCCGGCTGGCGATGCCGATCGTCCCGAGGCTTGCCGCCTCGTGGCCGGCCGCGGTGAAGATTTCGCGGGCGAAATTCGCGACCGAGGTCTTGCCGCTCGTCCCGGTTACCGCGACGAGATGCGCCGGCTGGCGCGGATAGAAGCGCGAGGCGATGAGGGCGAGCGCGCGCCGGACGTCGTCGGCGCGCAGCACCGCGACCCCCGGGTAATCGGGGAGGTCGACCTTCGGCCCGACTAGGATCGCGGCGGCGCCGGCCTCGGCCGCATCGCCGGCGAAGCGCGCCCCGTCGGTCGTCGAGCCGGGCAGCGCGGCAAAAAGAAAGCCGCGCCCGACAGCGCGGCTGTCCGACGTTATCCCCTTGATGTCGAGCGCACCGGCGTCCGGCGCGATCGTCACGTCCCCGTCGATGAGATCCCCGAGAAGCATATCCCGTGCTGGTTTCGGTTGTGCGATTTCATCGGTATTGCCCTCAATTCGACACCAGGACAACGCCGTCTTGGATGGTCCTTGGTTTGACCCCGAGTAATGCCGCCGAGCGCCGGATGACGGCCTGGACCGTAGGCGCGGCATTCCACCCCGCCGTGGCGCCGGAACTTTCATTCTCCGGCTTCGGTTCGTCAAGCACGACGAGGACGACATATTGCGGATCGTCCATCGGGAA
>JAGRKY010000626.1 GCA_020442095.1 Bauldia sp. | reverse complement strand
GAAGTACTTCCTGCGCAAGGTCCGCTCCGGCAAGGCGGACACCTTCTACGAGAACCTCGTCCTCGACATGCTCGGCATCAAGAAACTCAAGGAAATCCACTCCGAGCCCGCCGAATAACGGGCCTCTCGTTCACCGGAAGGAATGCAATAAAAATGAACGTCGATCGCGCCGTTTTCGTCGTCGCTGGGATTGTGATTCTGGCCTCCCTCGCGCTTGGGTATCTGGTTTCGCCTTATTGGCACCTGCTGACCGCATTTGTGGGCTTGAACCTCTTGCAGTCTGCCTTTACGGGCTTCTGCCCGGCTGCGATCATCTTTCGCAAGATCGGGCTGAAGCCCGGCCCCGCTTTCGGCTGAGCAGCAACAGGCCTCCGCGACCCAGGAGCAATTTGATGTCAGGGACAAGAGCGGCGGTCGTCGCCCTACTAGCCACTGTGTACCTGCCGGCGACGGCACTGGCCGCCGAATTCGTGGTTTCGCCGACTGTCATCGGCGAAACCAAGGCGGTGTTCGGCAAGGTCGAAAGTCGCGACTCGGTGCCGGCCCGGGCACGCCTCGGCGGCACTGTCCGCGAGATCCGCGTCGATGAAGGCAGCGAGGTCGCCGAGGGCGATGTCATCGCGGTCATCGTCGACGACAAGATCGCCCTGCAGGAGCAGGCGGCGGATGCCCAGATCCTGGCGCTTGAATCGCAACTCAAGAATGCCCAGACCGACCTCGATCGTGCCCAGCAGCTGCTTGCCAGCGGCTCGGCGACCCAGAGCCGGGTCGACGCGGCCCGCACCCAGGTTGAGGTCTACACGAATCAGCTGGCCGCCGCGGTCGCGGAAAGGTCGGTCATTGCCGCCCAGGCAGCCGAGGGCAAGGTCGTCGCTCCGGCGACGGGCCGCGTCCTTCGCGTCCCCATCACCCAGGGGTCCGTCGTCCTCCCGGGCGAGGAGATCGCATTGGTGGCCGGTGGCGGCTATTTCCTCCGCCTCTCCCTTCCCGAGCGTCACGCCGCCGAGATCGTCGTCGGCTCCGCGGTTCTCGTCGGCGACCGGCCGAGCGCAAGAAGCGGCCCCGCCACTGTGGAAACCGCCGAGACCGGCGAACTGGTCAAGGTCTATCCCCAGATCGAGGAAGGCCGGGTGAACGCCGATGTCGAGGTCGACGGCCTCGGCGACTATTTCGTCGGCGAGCGGACGCTGGTCTGGATCCCGGTCGGCAAGCGCACTGTCCTCTCCATCCCGCCGGAAGCTGTCGTTACGCGCCATGGCGTCGACTATGTCCGCATCAATGAGGAAGGCGCGGAAACGGAGGTCGCTGTCATCCTCGGCGCTCCTTTCGAGGAAGAAGGCGAGAAGCGGGTTGAAGTCCTGACCGGTCTGAATTCAGGCGATCGGGTCATCGTTCCATGAACCTCGGCATCGCCGGGCGCCTTACCGCGTCCTTTATCAATTCGCCGCTCACCCCTCTGCTGCTCCTCGCCTCTCTGGCGCTGGGCCTCGTCGCGCTGGTCACCCTGCCGCGCGAGGAAGAGCCCCAGATCTCGGTACCGATGGTGGACATCCACGTCCGCGCCGACGGCCTGCGGGCGGAAGATGCGGTGAAGCTGGTCACCGAGCCGCTCGAGACCATCGTCAAGAGCATCGACGGCGTCGAGCACGTCTATTCCCAGACGTCCGACGACCAGATCATGGTCACCGCGCGCTTCCTGGTCGGCACGAGTTCCGACGCCGCGGTCCTGCGTGTCCATGACAAGGTCCGCGCGAATATCGACCGCATCCCCGTCGGCGTTCCCGAGCCGCTGATCGTCGGCCGCGGCATCGATGACGTCGCCATTGTGGTCGTCACCCTGACACCGAAGCCGGAAGCGGCCGAGCGCTGGGACGCCAACGGCCTGACCCGCCTCGCCCGCGAGCTCCAGGTCGAGGTGTCGAAGCTTCCCGATATCGGCCTGACCTACATCGTCGGCTCGCAGCCCGAGCAGATCCGGATCGAGCCCGATCCCGAGCGCCTGTCTCTCTACGGCATCACGCTGGCGCAGCTCACCGCCAAGGTCCAGGGCGCCAACAACTCGTTCCTTGCCGGCACCGTCCGCGACGGCGGGCAGCAACTCGACTTGGTCGCCGGCGAGACGCTCCAGACCATGCCGGAGATCGGCAACCTGCTGCTGACCGCCCGCGACGGCCGCCCGGTCTATGTCCGCGACGTCGCCGATATCAGCTTGGTCACCAACAGCGAGGAGATGCGGGTCGCCGAGGTCCGCAAGTCCGACGACGGCCTCGAGCGGGTTCCCGCCGTGTCGCTCGCCATCGCCAAGCGTCCCGGCACCAACGCGGTGGTCATCGCCGAGGAGATCGTCCACCGGCTGGAGGCTGTCAGCGGCCAGATCTTCCCCGAAGACGTCGAGATGACCGTCACCCGGAACTACGGCGAGACGGCCAACGAGAAGGCCAACGAGCTGCTCTTCCACCTCGGCCTCGCCACGGTCTCGATCGTCATCCTGGTCGCTTTCGCGATCGGCTGGCGCGAGGCGATCGTCGTCGCCGTGGTCATCCCGACGACCATCCTGCTCACCCTCTTCGCCGCCCGGATCATGGGCTACACGCTCAATCGCGTCAGCCTCTTCGCCCTGATCTTCTCGATCGGCATCCTTGTCGACGACGCGATCGTCGTCATCGAGAACATCGCCCGGCACTGGGCCATGGACGACGACCGCTCGCGCATGCACGCGGCAATCGAGGCGGTTGCCGAAGTCGGCAACCCGACCATC